>NZ_CP136521.1:3302500-3604547 GCF_032814565.1 Hwangdonia lutea | reverse complement strand
GCTCGTGGTAGTAGTCATGCTGCCCAATTAGCAACTATTGAAGGCACGGAAATTGTAGCCATAAGCGATTTGTACGAAGATTATGCTAACCGATCGGCAAAAAGATGTAAAGCCATAGGCAAGGGAGAACGTCATAAAAACATTGCCCTTTATTATGGTGATGAAGATAAATGGAAAACCATGCTTGATGAAGTAAAACCAGACGCTGTTTTTATTTCCACAAACTGGAAAAACCATGCACCAATGGCTATTGAAGCCATGAAAAAAGGCGCCCATGCCTTTGTTGAAGTGCCAATTGCGGTAACCTTGGAAGAAATGTGGGATATTGTGTTTACATCCGAACAAACCCAAAAACACTGTATGATGCTGGAAAACGTGAATTACGGTAGAGACGAACTATTGTATTTAAACATGTGCAGGCAAGGTGTTATTGGCGATATTCTACATGGCGAAGCGTCTTACATTCACGAACTGAGATTTCAAATGGAAGAGCAGGAACGCGGTACGGGTTCATGGCGAACCCCTCATTATGCCAAAAGAAACGGCAACCTTTATCCAACTCACGGTTTAGGCCCTGTGGCGCAATATATGAATTTGGCTAGAGGCGAAGATAATTTTAATAGTTTGGTCTCGTTTTCAACCCCTTCTTTAGGAAGAAAACAGTATGCTGAGAAAAATTATCCTGCAGACCACAAATGGAACAAGTTGGATTATAAAGGTGGCGATTTAAATACGTCGATTATAAAAACCACTTTAGGTAGAACCATAATGGTACAATGGGACGAAACCAGTCCACGGCCATATTCACGTCACAACTTAGTGCAAGGCACCAAAGGAACATTGGCCGGATTCCCAACACGAGTAGCTCTTGAAGGTGGTGTGGAAGGCGCAACCAAAGACCACCACAGTTGGGCTCAAGGTGAACAATTAGAAAAAATTTACGAAAAATACGAGCACCCATTATATAATCGCGTTGGTGAGTTAGCTAAAAAAATGGGAGGCCATGGCGGCATGGATTTTATGATGCTTTTTAGGGTAATAGAATGTTTACGTAACGGCGAACCATTGGACCAAAACGTTTACGAGGGTTGTCATTGGAGTGCTGTAGCGCCTTTAAGTGAAAGATCGGTTGCTCAAGGTGGCGCACCACAAGCTTTTCCCGATTTTACCAGAGGAAAATGGAAAACCACCGAGCCACTTGCTATATTAAAATAATTCATTTTAAATAGTCATAAAAAATCCCCTTTGCTAAAACGGCTAAGGGGATTTTGTTATTTAAAACGCTAAAAATGAATGATTTACATGTTTGTTTCGTGTTTTTTTTGTATCTTAAGTGGCAGATTATTTTTATTCATTTTTATTATGGGCCAGCCAATAAAAATTGTAGCACTACCAACAAATACACGTGCACAGCACGGCACAGGGTTAAGACTTCAAAGGGATACCTATAGATTAAACCATGTTGCAAACGGACACGAATTCATACCTACTTTTACATCAATAAATGACTTATGGACAAAAATACGAGCTATATGTGAGCGGAATGCACCAGACGTAGATTGTGTTACAGTATTGGAAATAAGCGCTCATGGATCACCTGATTATATCGACGGCATTAGTGACGAATTTGGCAATGATAACACAGATGCTTTTGGGCTCCTAGTAAAACAAAACAAAGATATATTATGTGATGAAGTCCACATGTATTGCTCTGGTTGTAACACAGGTATTGATTTTGGCCCTTGGGATTCTATTGCTAAAAATATATGTGATGATATTCCATTCGATGCAACAACATTCCCATATCATGTTAGTGTGTATGGCACCAAAGGCTATATGTACCAAGGGACTTCGAAAATGATGGGTAATGAAAAGGTGATTGCAGAAGGAAAAAATGGGAATAAAGTAACACATCCCAGTTATTGGAATGGCGAAGATGCCAATGGGAATAATGTTTGGAACAAATTTGATAACTGGTAATCATGAAAGTTTTTTTAGAAAAAAATGGGAATCGCATAGAACTTAAACCACACATGGTTCAGCTTTTTTATAAGGAATTGAAAAGAGCCACTAATTTATGCAGCACTATTTTTAGATCTGAAAAGGGATATTTAGAACGAGTAACTGCCGATTTGAAGGTTATTCTCGAACGGACTCCCAGAAATATCCAAGAATATTTTATCCATTCACGGGCAGTGCTTTACAATCCTAAAAAAGACCGAAGCTATCAGTTTTATTTTGGTTTTTTACTTATTGAGTGGTACAAAGATGCTACAACCCCTAATCCTTAAAGTAAAACTTAGTTGCTAAATAGTAAAAAACCCGAAACACTATAATAAGTATTTCGGGTTTTTTGTATAATTTTTAAAAAGAGTTAGTGCTTTCTCTTTTTATGCTTTTTTACTTTACCATTCTGTTTGTAATAGTAATAGTGGTCATCATCATCATCATCATAAATATCATCATCGTACCAATCGTCGTCGTAATCATAATCCCTGTCCCTATGGTTGTGGTCCATATTACAACCACTAGCTCCACAAATATTACAACTGTTGCTAAAACGGTTTACTTGTCCTCGAGTATAAACTATTTCTCCCCAATGGTTGTATTTTACCTTTAAACCACCAACTTGGGTTAAGGTGCCATTACGTTTATAGCTCATGTAAATAGAGCCCACGCGTTTAAGCTTACCGTATCTGTCGTAGTTTAAATACAAATTACCAATCCGTCTTACTTTTCCGTCTCTATCATGAGAGATTGAAACACCTCTATTTCGATATCTTTTAGATGTGTATTTAAAACGTTTCCCTGGTGCGCCGTAAGTTATGTTTATACTACGTCTTTTAGAGCCCCGTGTTTTATAATACGAATCGTTGTAAAAAGCATCTCCGTAATTGGTGTTAAAATCAAAACTTCCGTCGGGAAAAACCAAAAACTCAATACCGCGTTCAACAAACATAATAGGTTGAGCGAAACGATAGCGTTTTGTTATATCCAACTTGGTTTTTTGTTTTTGGTGGTTTAGCTCTGTTGCTGATACAGGTGCCAATCCTATTAACATCACTGTAAATAATAGTACTAATCTTTTCATAATCATATAGGATTAAATTTATGCCTACTCTTTAGCTTTTCGGCTTACGCTATTGCTTTGTAGTTTTCAATTAATGTGCCAAAATTGTAAGTCGTTAATTATTAATAGTTTACTGCTGCGTGTTTTGTTGTTGCTTTTTTTTTACTTTTATAAAAACCAATCATTTCAATGGAAAAACAATGCGAAACGTGTAAAAACTGCGAGGAAAGTTTTGAAGTAGGATTTGAGTATTGCCCACATTGCGGACAAAAAGCAAAAGATGAGCTCACCCTTGGTGTTTTGTTCTACAACACGATAACCAACTATTTTTCGTTTGATGCACGTTTTTTTAAAAGCTTTTTACCGCTTCTGTTTAAACCCGGGTATTTGGCAAGTAAATTTATTGAAGGGAAACGGTTGCTGTATTTACACCCAGCACAACTCTATTTATTTATTTCGGTGGTGTTTTTCTTTTTGTTGACTGTAATTGTGGTTAGGGATTCGGTTGCAGAACTGGATACAGCATTAAAGAAAACCTTAGAAAACCCATTAATTTCCGATAGCACAAAAGTTCAGGCGCAAAAGGCAATTGATTCTATAAAACTCGATAGTATTTTAATGCCTTTAAAGAAAAAAGGATTAACTGGAATAGATGAAAATCAAGTGAAAATAATAGATTCTTTAATAAAAAAAGAAGCGAATGGTAAAAAGAATTATGGAACATCATTTGATTTTAATACCAAAAAAGTAGATTCGTTAATAGCTGCTAACGCTGCCAACGATACTATTTTTAAGGCTATGGGAATGAGTGATGATGCGGGCGCCATTAAAAGAAAATTTTACGAGCAAAGCTTAAAGTTTTATAAACAGCGCAATGGCGGACAAATAATGCAAGCAGCCATTGATACAATACCAATTTCACTGTTTGTTCTGTTGCCTATTTTCGCATTAATTTTAAAGCTACTGTTTTTTAATCGAGGTGTTTATGCACATCACTTGGTATTTAGTTTTTATTTCTTTTCGTTTTTGTTTACGGTGTTTAGCATATTGCTCATTATTAATTATTTATGGGATTTGCCCGATTGGATAGATTTTTTAATCACACTTTCAACCTATTTTTATCTCTTATTGGCCATAAAGCATTTTTATAAACAGGGCTGGTTTTTAAGCCTTTTTAAATCGGGATTGGCCACTTTTATTTATTTAATGATGGTAATTCCTGTTGCTATGGTTATTATAATTTTCGTTGGGTTTCTGTTTTATTAAGGTCTTTTAATTTTTTACAAAGATGATGTTTGAGGACAATTTTGATTGATGTGTTTTTTATTAAATGTCTGATATTTAGTATATTGTATTATATTAATCCTAAAACATTTAATTATGAAAAATTTTACCAACCTCATTTCATTTTGTTTTATCACCTTGTTTTTAGTTTCCTGCGGTACACGAGCTGCTTATCTTGCCCGTCAAGAAAGTAGTAGTTTTTCATCATCTGGAATTTCGTTAGCGCCTACGGCTTCAAAATCAGCTCATACAAGTAAGGCCGCTGCTGCTGCGAATAGCGCCTTATTACGGGCTTCCAACACAACGTCGACTTCGGGTTTTCTTATTGGTATTTATTTTACCGATTTGTCTTTAAGTGAAGATTTTGAGCTTCAACCGGAAATAGACTTTCTATTGGTTAAGGATTTGAATGAAATTCAAGCACCTATTTTAGTAAAGTATAATGTTGCAGATGCCTTTAGCCTTTTAGCAGGTCCGAACTTAGGTTTTCTGTTAGATGCTCCAAATGGATTGAAATCTTTTAATTTTGGAATTGATTTTGGTGCAGCCTATGATATTGGTGAAAAATTCAATGTGAATGCACGCTACGATTTGGGCTTAACGAACTTGTTGAAAAATCCGGGAGGAAACTCAGTGAAACTACGAGGGATACAAGTAGGTGTAGGGTATAAGTTTTAATATTTTTTAAATTTTCAAAGAAAGAAAGTGCTTGTTTCAAATGAGTACTTTTCTTTTTTATTATAGTTTATCTTTTAAATATTTAGCAGTTTCAGAAGTCTTAATTTTTATAACCTCTTCGGGCGTACCTGCGGCAACTAAATTCCCTCCGGTTTCGCCGCCACTTGGTCCTAAATCAATGATATGATCAGCACACTTAATAAGTTCTAAATTATGCTCAACAACAATGATAGAATGTCCTTTTTCAATCAAAGCATTAAAAGATTTTAAAAGTTTTTGAATATCATGAAAATGCAATCCTGTTGTGGGTTCATCAAAAATAAAAAGGGCTTTTTCCTTTGTATTTCCCTTGCCTAAAAACGATGCGAGCTTTATACGCTGTGCTTCGCCACCGGACAGTGTGGAAGAGCTTTGTCCTAAAGTAACATAGCCTAAACCAACATCCTGTAAAGGTTTTAATTTAGTTGTAATTTTTGTTTGCTTATTGGTTTCAAAAAATGCAACGGCATCATCAATGGTTAGGTTTAAAATATCGTCGATACTTTTATCGGCAAAGGTAACCTCTAAAACCTCTTTTTTAAAACGTTTGCCTTTACAGGTTTCGCATTCCAGATGCACATCTGCCATAAATTGCATTTCAATGGTTACTTCACCTTCACCTTTACAAGTCTCACAGCGTCCGCCATCTACGTTAAACGAAAAGTGTTTTGGTTGATAGTTGCGTATATTACTTAATTTCTGTTTGGAGTAT
This sequence comes from Hwangdonia lutea, assembly GCF_032814565.1. Taxonomy (GTDB): domain Bacteria; phylum Bacteroidota; class Bacteroidia; order Flavobacteriales; family Flavobacteriaceae; genus Hwangdonia; species Hwangdonia lutea. Next base: position 3,598,764 of record NZ_CP136521.1, on the reverse strand, counting down.
AAAGCGCGAATATCATCGTAGGCCTTAATATAGGTTACGGGATTTGATCGTGAGGAGCGTCCAATTGGATTTTGATCCACAAATTCAATATGGCTAATGTTGCTAAAATGGCCGTCTAAAGCTGTAAACTGACCGGGTTTATCGCCAAAATCAGTCAATTTTTTTTGTAAAGCTGGGTATAAAATCTTTTTAACCAAAGTGCTTTTTCCGCTACCGGAAACGCCTGTGATAACCGTTAGCATACCTAATGGAAAACGAACATCGATATTTTTTAAGTTGTTTTCGCGGGCTCCAATAATATCGACGTAATATTTTGAGGTTCTGCGTGTTTTTGGAACCTCAATTTTTAGTGTGTCGTTCAGATATTGAGCCGTTAAGGAATCCGATTCTAAAATATCACTATAAGTACCATGTGCCACCACATGACCACCAAAAGTACCTGCTTCGGGACCAATATCAATAATGCTATCGGCGGCTTTCATAATATCCTCATCGTGTTCTACTACAATAACCGTGTTGCCTAAATCGCGCAGTTGTTTTAAAACTAAAATTAAACGTTCGGTGTCTTTTGGATGCAAGCCAATACTGGGTTCGTCTAAAATATACATCGATCCAACCAAACTGCTGCCCAACGATGTCGCGAGATTGATGCGCTGGCTTTCGCCACCAGAAAGTGTGTTCGATTTTCTGTTTAAAGTTAAATAATCCAATCCGACATTTGAAAGGAACAACAACCTGTTATTAATTTCCTTTAAAAGCCTTTTGGCTATTTGTGTATCGTAATCATTTAGCTCTAATTGCTTAAAAAAGCTTGCCAACTTATCCAAAGGCATTTCAACCAAATCGGTAATAGTCGCACCCGCAATTTTTACATAATTGGCTTCAATTCGTAAGCGTTTGCCGTTACAGGTTTTACATTTTGTTTTTCCGCGGTAACGCGAAAGCATCACACGGTTTTGAATTTTATAAGCTTTAGATTCCAGTTCGGCAAAAAATGAATTCAAACCTTCGAAGTGTTGGTTGCCCGTCCAAATAAGTTGTTTTTGGGCATCGCTTAACTCAAAATACGGTTTGTGGATAGGAAAATCAAACTTATGCGAATTGTTTACCAACTGATCTCTGTACCAACTCATGCTTTCACCACGCCAAGGAAAAATGGCATTTTCATAAACCGATAATCCCGTGTTTGGAATAACCAAATCGTCATCAATACCAATAATATCGCCATAGCCTTCGCATTTTGGGCAAGCGCCGTACGGATTATTAAAGCTGAATAAATGTACATTGGGCTCTAAAAAAGTAATGCCATCTAATTCAAATATGTTGCTGAATTCCCGTTGCCCGTTATCAGCAAGCGTTTCCACAATACAGGTTCCTTGGCCCTCAAAAAAAGCGGTTTGAATGGCATCGGCCAATCGATTAAAAAAATCTTCCTCGTTTCTAATTATAATTCTGTCGACAACTAAAAAGATGTTTTCTTTATCGGTAACATCTTTTGCTTCATCAATTCTAATAACGGTATTGTTGATTTTAATTCTGGCATAGCCTTGTTGGTTTAAGGCTTTGAGTTTATCGTCCATTGTACGGCCCTCTTCCAAATGAATAGGGGCGAGGAGCAGTAATTTTTCGCCTTCAGAAAATGTTTTCAAGTACTTTAAAACATCAGAAACGGTATCTTTTTTAACTTCATTTCCAGAAACCGGCGAATAGGTTTTTCCGATTCTGGCGAATAAAAGTTTTAAATAATCGTAAATCTCGGTCGTGGTGCCAACGGTTGATCGAGGGTTGGTAGAATTCACTTTTTGCTCAATGGCAATGGCCGGTGCAATACCTTTTATGTAATCTACTTTGGGTTTGTTTAGTCTGCCCAAAAATTGACGCGCATAACTCGATAAACTTTCCACATAGCGTCTTTGTCCTTCCGCGTAAAGCGTATCAAAAGCTAAACTGGATTTTCCCGAACCAGATAATCCCGTAATAACCACTAATTTGTTTCTTGGGATAATAACATCGATATTTTTTAGGTTATGCAGTTTTGCACCTTTTATAATGATGTTTTGTTTTGGGTTTACTTCAGAAATATTAGGAATCATAAGCTTTTAAAAGGATAATTTTGCAAAGATACTATAAGTAAATCAGCTTAAAAAATAGATTATTGTTTAAAGAATTGTTAAAAAAAATAGATTTTTTTTGTTTTTTAGGAACGATTGTTGTTATATTTGATTTATCAATTAAAAAACAACTCTCGCCTATAGCATAACATTACTTTTAAAAACTTAACCCCAAGCAATGAGGCATTTGCTTCGATGCAACAAAAGTAATGATTATGAAATACAAACTTATTTCTGATGCTACATTAGTTAGTAGTTATATTCAAGGCGATGAAGGTGCTTTAGAAATCCTCATCACCAGGCACAAGCAAAAAATCTACAGTTTTATTTATTCAAAAGTTTACGATAGGGATGTGGCCGAAGATATTTTTCAGGACACATTTATTAAGGTGATACGAACGCTTAAACGTGGGGCTTACAACGAAGAAGGGAAGTTTTTACCTTGGGTGATGCGTATTTCGCATAATCTGGTTATCGACTTTTTTAGAAAGAACAACCGTATGCCAAAGTTTGATAACAGTGGCGATTTTAGCATTTTTTCCGTGCTAAGCGATACGAGTTTAAACGCAGAAAAAACCATAATTAAAGAACAGGTTGAACACGATGTAAGACGATTGGTTGACGAGCTGCCAGAAGACCAGAAAGAAGTACTAATGATGCGTATTTACAACGATATGAGCTTTAAGGAAATCTCTGAAAGAACAGGTGTAAGCATTAACACCGCATTGGGGCGTATGCGCTATGCGCTAATTAATTTGCGTAAAATAATAGACAAACATAATATAGTTTTAACCAATTAGCACAATAAAGTAAGTTTTGTGACGTTAGCCTAATAAATAACCTTTAATTTATTGAAATGGCAAAACTTTACACTGAAAATTCTATTAAAAATTTTAACGATCTAGAACCGAAGGAAGAAACGGTTAATTTTCTTCTAAATTATTCCAAGGCTTTAAGTGTTATAAATTGTAATAATAATTGGAAGTTTGAAGCGCTTCTAAATTAAGTTTAATGGAAAAGTCCTGATTTTTTTAATCAGGACTTTTTTTGCTTGTAGTACTCGTTTATAACGCTTTTTCTACCGATTGTTTTTGTGATAATATCCTTCTCCAAATCCCAGCCTCGTGCCGGAGAATATTCGCGACCGTACCAAATAATCTGTAAATGCAAATCGTTCCATAACTCTTTTGGGAATAAGCGCTTAGCATCTTTTTCTGTTTGCACCACGTTTTTACCATTGCTTAAATTCCATCGGTACATTAATCGGTGAATATGGGTGTCTACAGGAAATGCAGGCACGCCAAACGCTTGAGACATCACTACGCTTGCTGTTTTATGGCCAACGGCCGGAAGCTCTTCCAAAGCCTCAAAACTTTTTGGGACTTTACCATCGTGTTTTTCAATTAAAATCTTAGACAATCCATGGATGCCCTTGCTTTTCATTGGCGAAAGCCCAACGGGTTTTATAATATCGCGAATTTCCTCAACCGAAAGTTTCACCATATCGTACGGATTATCCGCTATCTCAAAAAGTAATGGCGTAATTTTATTAACTCTTACGTCGGTGCTTTGTGCAGACAATAATACTGCAATAAGAAGGGTGTATGGGTCTTTATGGTCTAAGGGCACAGGGATTTCGGGGTAAAGTTTATATAATGTATTAATAATAAAGTTCACTTTTTCTTTCTTGGTCATAAGTCGTATTTTTGCTTAAAAATCAAAGTTAAGATTATGAATACATTAAAACAAGGTGATGCTGTGCCTAATTTTTCAGCTAAAGATGAACAGGGAAACACCGTTTCATTAAATGATTATAAAGGAAAAAAACTCATCGTGTTTTTTTACCCACGGGCAAACACACCAGGGTGTACGGCAGAAGCGTGTAATTTGAGGGATAATTATGAGGTTTTAAAAGAAAAAGGTTATGAGTTATTAGGCGTAAGCGCTGATTCTGCACGAAAACAATCTAACTTTAAAAAGAAATACGATTTTCCGTTTCCGTTGTTGGCCGATGAGGATAAAACCGTAATTAACGCTTTTGGTGTTTGGGGACCAAAAAAGTTTATGGGCAGGGAGTTTGATGGCATTCACCGAAAAACGTTTATTGTTAATGAAAAAGGCATTGTTGAGCGTGTTATTGATAAAGTAAAAACTAAAGACCACGCCGCTCAAATATTAGAATAAGCACCAAAAAAGCTGTCTAAAAAGCAACTATCCAATATCAATGCCGAAACTTCGAGACTGATATTTAGAGTGGATTTAGACTTTTTAGACAGCCTTTTTTATAGTTTACTAAAAACTAAACTACTATTTTTTTACCGCTCTTTTTTTTATGCGAATAGGTTTTAATGGCTTACGGGTGTAGCCAAACAGCCTATAATCTTTAATTAAATCTGCTGTACCTTCAGGTAGCATATCTTCCCAACCTCGCTCTCCTGCTTCAATTTTTTGGAGAATTTCCCTGGAAAAAATACTCATAATGCTTTCGTCGTATTCTTCAATGTCAATAACCTTTCCGTTATATTTAAAGAATTTATACAACTCTTTCATTCGAGGATAAACTTTTAAGTTTTTACTATTTATAAGTTCACCGGTTTCCGGATCGAGCATAGGGTATAAATACACCTTTAAATCCTTAAAGAACAATTTGCCAAAAGCTTCAAGAATGCCACCGCTTAAATGGCGGTAGTACTTTTCGTCAAAAATATCAATCAAATTATTAACGCCCATGGCAAGCCCCATTCTTGCTTTGGTGTAACTTGAAAAATACTCAACCACTTTATAATATTCTTGGAAATTGGAAATCATTACCGATTGTCCGAGCGAGCATAATAAATCGGCCCTGTCCATAAAATCCTGTTCGTCTATTTCGCCTTCTGCTCGCAAGTTGGATAAAGTGATTTCAAATACAACTTCTGTTTTGTTTTCATCAACTTTATTTTCTTTAATAAACATATCGTATGATTTCTCATACATGGCCATGTTAACCTTGGTCACTGGCCTGAAACTGCCTCGTAAAGCCAGTATGTTTTTTTTGTAAAGCACTCTAGCCGGAAGTACGTTGTTGCCATCAGGTCCAAACATTACGGCATCGGTCATCCCATTCTTTACCAACTGCAAACTCATCAATCTATTATCTACATCCTTAAAAACAGGGCCAGAAAAGTTAATCGTATCAATTTCCAATTGATCTTGATCTAAATGATCGTATAAATAACGTAGTAATTTTTTGGGTTCGTTGTATTTATAAAAAGCACCGTAAATAAGATTTGTGCCTAAAACACCAAGGGTTTCCTGTTGTAATCGTGCATCGGTTTCTTTAAAACGAACATGCAATATAATCTCATTATAATCGGCATCGGCTTCAACTTGATACTTAATTCCCACCCAGCCGTGGCCCTTGAATTTTTTTGAAAAATCTATGGTAGCAACAGTATTGGCATAGGTAAAAAATATTTTGTTGGGGTGTTTTTCCCTGGTAATACGCTTTTCCATAAGGTTCATTTCATGGGTAAGCATCTTGCGTAAGCGAGCTTCGGTTACATAGCGTCTATCATCCTCTATTCCATAAATGGCATCACTAAAATCTTTATCGTAGGCCGACATTGCTTTTGCAATCGTACCCGATGCGCCGCCAGCTCTAAAAAAATGACGGCAAGTTTCTTGGCCCGCGCCAATTTCAGCAAAGGTGCCGTAAATATTTTCGTTTAAATTAATTCGTAATGCTTTAGATTTTAACGACGGAATATCATCAAATTCCTTATCACCTTTTATGGTAATTTCCATAGTTTTTTTTTGAGTTGTTGCTAATAGTTACAAAGGTATCAAATAACTATAGCTTACAAAAAAATAAGTTTATTTTTGTGATTAAATATTGCATTTTTGAAAATTACATTTCTAGGTACAGGTACATCTCAAGGCATTCCGGTTATTGGAAGCAAACACCCTGTCTGCTTAAGTGATAACCCTAAAGATAAACGGCTTAGGGTGTCGGCTTTAGTAGAATGGGATAATTTTGCCTATGTGATAGATTGCGGGCCGGATTTTAGGCAACAAATGCTGCGCAGTAAATGCGAAAAAATCGATGGTATTTTATTTACACACGAACATGCCGATCATGTTGCGGGGCTAGATGATATCCGACCGCTGTGTTATATGAATGGCGATATGAATATTTATGCCCACCAACGTGTTATTGCATCCATAAAAAACCGTTTCGATTACATTTTTAAAACCGAAAACAAATATCCCGGTGCACCAACGGTTATAGCAAATAGAATTGAAAATAAACCGTTCTATTTATCTGGAATTGAAGTAACACCTATAAACGTGAACCATTATTTTGTTCAGGTTTTTGGCTATAGGTTCAAGGATTTTGCTTATTTAACGGATGTAAAAACGGTTGAAGAGAAAGAAATCGAAAAACTGAAGAACCTTAAGGTTTTGGTGGTAAATGCACTAAGAATAACACCACATATTTCTCATTTTAATTTAGAAGAAGCTTTGCAATTTGTTGAAAAAGTGAAACCCGAAAAAACCTATTTCACACACATAAGCCATTTGTTGGGTTTTCATGACGAGGTGCAACAAAAGCTGCCAAAAAATGTTTTTCTAGCCTATGATGGCTTACAAATAACCCTTTAAAAAAAGTATAGAATGAAGCAGAAAATTTTTATGTATTTGTTTGTGTTTTCAATATTGTTGGTACTGTTTCAGTATGTTAACTCGAAACGTATTTTTGAAGACATGAACAATAAAATGGAAACCTATAAATCAAAATCCATAAAGTATAAAGATTCCATAGCGGTTTTACAGGACGATATTTTAAATCTCTCGCATTTTAATTTATATAGAAATGAAGATGCCATTAGTTATTTTGAAAATGATGGCTATAATGTAGATGAATTAATTCCCTTTATAAAAGACGAACTTTACAAATTAAACGAAACCAGTGGCGAGCACCCCATTGTGCCTTATGCGGCAAGTGAGGGCAGAAGAATGATGATTAATACAGTAAAGATGCTAAACCATAAATGGATTATTGCCGATTTTTCTGATGGTGAATTTTGGGGCGAAATATTTTTGACTTATGAAATAACGGCGGATAAGCAGCTAAAGTTCAATTTGGTGGAATCGTTTTTATATTCTTTTGATAGATAATTACTTTGTTCTGTAAGCGATACCTTTTTGTTTTTTTGTTTCGCCAACATACGAATATTCAAAGGTGTACGATGAATCGGTTGTAGTTAAAATTTTTAAGTGCACATCCTTTCGTTCGGCCATGTTTTTAGGGTTTATGGTTTTAAAAATAACCTCGCAGTCGTTTATCCATCGTAATTTAGAAGAATCTATTTTTTTATTGTACGTTTCAATTTGTAAATCTTCACTTCTTTTAAAAGTAGATGTGTACAACACATCGTTTATAGTAACTTCGCTGTAAAACTCCCCCGTTTTATAGGCTTTACAATCTCTTGAAGTTTCGTAACAGCTCATTAAGCTAAACAACAATACAAAACAGAATAAACGCATAACATATCTTTTTCGGCAAAGCTACTAAACAAAGTATTTATATGCGACATTTTAAGGCAAAATTGCTATTCGTTTTTAAAGTTTTCAAAACTACCGTCCGCATAAAAAATAACAATTCGCTCAATTTTTTTACCAGTCTTATTTTCAGACTTTAATGTTTCTTCAATTTTTAAATCTTGAGGTTTCGTATTTGAGGTGGTTATAGCTTTATTTGAAGGAAATTCGCCTTTGCCATTAAGCAGCCAATACAATTCAACCTCCGGAAAGGAGGAAAGCACTTTTAAAACAAAGTCTAAACTTGGTTTGTTCCTGCCCGATAAAATGTGCGAAATGCTAGATCGTTGTACACCAATTTTTTCGGCGAAAGAGGAAGCCGATTCACCGTAATAATCTATTACTTTTTGGAGTCGTTTTATAAAAGCTTCATTGTTTATCATTGTAAACACGGATTTTGAACAGATTGTGTTACAAATGTAACAATATAATTTTAATATTCGTGTTTATATCATGAAATAAGTCGTTTTATATTAAATTAATAGTTTATATAATTAAGTGTAATAAACTGAAAATAAATAATAAAGTTATTATTATTAAAAGTTTAATAAAATTATTGACTTCTAAATCATTTAAGACTATGTTTTAGTTAACCTATGTAAACAAAAACATTAAAAACTAGTGTTTACAAATGTAAATTAGTAAATGTTTACATTTGTATATTAAATAATTTCAATGAACGTAGCATATCTTAAATCACTGTTTTTAACGCACAAAGAAAGTAGTCTCCACCATCGTTATATTACCAATCTTAAAATTGAACCTTTATTAAATGACTTAGAAAAAAAAATAGATGTACATACCCTTGGAAAATCGGTTTTAGGAAAACCTATTTATGCATTAAAAATCGGCAAAGGCGAAAAAAGAATATTAATGTGGTCGCAAATGCACGGAAACGAGTCGACCACAACTAAAGCATTATTCGACCTTTTAAATACGCTTTTAGATAAAAACACGGCTCTTAATTCTATTTTAAAAGCATGTACTTTATACATCATTCCCATTTTAAATCCAGATGGCGCTGAAGCCTACACTCGGGTGAATGCAAATGCGGTAGACTTGAATAGAGATGCCCAAGACTTGTCGCAACCAGAAAGTAAGGTTTTAAGAGGTGTTTTTAATCATTTTAAGCCACACTTTTGTTATAATCTACATGGACAACGTACCATTTTTAGCGCTGGAAAAACAAATAAATCGGCTACGGTTTCTTTTTTAGCGCCGGCACAGGATAAAAATTGTACCATAACGGCAAACCGAAAGATTGCCATGGAGGTAATTGGCGTTATGAACAAAGTGCTTCAAAACATTATACCCAATCAAGTTGGGGTTTACGATGATGCCTTTAATTTGAACTGTGTAGGCGATACATTTCAGAGTGAAAATGTACCCACTATTTTGTTTGAAGCTGGACATTTTAAGGGTGATTATGCTCGGGAAATAACCCGTGAGTATATTTATATGACTATGTTGAAATCGCTGGAGTATATTGCCAATAATAAGGTTGATGGCAGCTTATATAAACCTTATTTTGATATTCCTGAAAACGAAAAATGTTTTTTTGATGTTATTATCCGAAATGCCAAAACAAGTGACAATAGAGTAGAGGATATTGCAATTATGTATCACGAAAAATTAATTGACGGTAAAATTGAGTTTATACCAAAAATTGAAAAAATTGAAAAATTAACGGGCTTTTATGGACATAAAGAGTTTGATGCCAATAATTTGGTTGTATTGGATTTGCAAGGTGAGGGCGTAAAAGTTGGTAACGAAAACGATTTCGTAATGATAGATAATAGCAAAATTGCTTTATTTTGACAATATAAAGCAAAAATGATATGTGTTTTTTGATGAAAATGTATTAATTTTGCTTTTTATTTAAGAATAATTAATTATGGGGAAAATTAAATTAGACGAAATCGACCACCAAATTCTTGATATGTTAATCGATAATACAAGAATTCCGTTTACAGACATTGCAAAAAAACTATTAATCTCTGCAGGTACAGTGCATGTACGTGTTAAAAAAATGGAAGAATCCGGTATCATTCGAGGTTCATCCTTAACCTTAGATTATAAAAAACTAGGATATTCTTTTATCGCCTATGTTGGCGTATTTTTGAATAACACCTCTCAAACAAAATTTGTGTTGGAACGTATCAATAACATTCCTTTTGTAACGGTAGCACATATTACTACTGGAAAATTTAATATATTTTGTAAAATTAGAGCTAGAAGCACAGAGCACGCTAAAGAAGTTATTTTTATGCTAGACGATATTGAAGGGGTTTACAGAACAGAAACCATGATATCGCTTGAAGAAAGCCTAAACGACAAAAAGCGTTTGATGCACTCTATTTTTAATGAGCTGTAGTTTACTTTTAAAAAAATAGATATAGAAAAAGCCCTTTAAAATGGGCTTTTTTAATGTCTAATATTTGATTTCTGAACTTAGAATAATCCTATTAATGTTACTTGTATAGCTATTTAGGCATTTCAAAGAAATTTTTTGATTTAGTATGTAAGTTTCGTCATTTTTATAACAGTCTTTTGATTTTTCGAATTTTACCAACCAATTTGACTCGCCCATATGGTATTTAATTCTTTAGAATTCTTTATTTTTTTACCAATAGTTTTTTTCCTCTATTGGATAATTTTCAAAAAAAGTTTAAAATCACAAAATTGGCTATTGCTTTTTGCCAGCTATTTATTTTATGGCTGGTGGGATTGGAGATTTCTTTCATTAATATTACTCAGTACAATAGTGGATTATTTTGTTGGGTTAAAAATTCATAACAATGAAAAAAAATCTATTCGAAAAGCATGGTTATGGGTAACGGTTATTTTCAATGTTGGGCTTTTAGGCTTTTTTAAATACTTCAATTTTTTTGTAGATTCATGGGTTGATATGTTCGCAATGTTTGGGTATAACATGCAAAGTACTTGGACATTACGTGTCATCTTACCCATAGGGATATCATTTTACACCTTCCAAACCATGTCGTATTCGTTCGACATTTATTATGAAAAACTAAAGCCTACAAGAGATTTTTTGTCATTTGCTGCCTTTGTTAGTTTTTTTCCACAATTAGTGGCAGGACCCATCGAGCGCGCCTCAAACTTATTATCGCAAATTACCCATAAAAGAACTTTTAGTTACCACCAATCTGTTAGTGGTCTCAAATTGATATTGTGGGGGCTGTTTAAAAAAGTTGTAATAGCAGATTCACTTGGGCCAATGGTTGACGATATTTTTGCCAATTACCATGATTATCCGGCATCAACGCTTATTTTGGGTGTTACACTTTTTAGTTTTCAAGTTTATGGCGATTTTAGTGGTTATTCTGATATTGCAATAGGTACCGCTAAACTTTTTGGAATAGAATTGATGTCTAATTTTAAATTCCCTAATTTCTCAAGAAATGTTGCAGAATATTGGCAGCGGTGGCACGTTTCACTCTCTACGTGGTTTAGGCATTATGTTTATATACCTTTAGGCGGATCGCGTGTTAGTAAGCTTAAATCGGTTAGAAATATCATAATTATTTTTCTGGTTAGTGGCTTTTGGCATGGTGCAAATTGGACCTTTATTTTTTGGGGTGCATTTCACGCATTGGCATTTATTCCTGTTTTCTTGTTGGGCAGAAATACCATTTATAAAAACAGTGTAGTTGGAGAAAACTCCTTTTTTCCTTCGCTGAAAGAAATTGGTCAAGTAATTTTAACCTTTGGAATTGTAACGTTCTCAAGAATATTTTTTAGATCAGAATCTATCACCGATGCTTTTGCCTTTATAAGAAGAATATTCTCTGATTTTAGTTATGAAGCGTACCATCACCCCATGGGTTACAGAATGATAGACTACTATATTTTAATAGCGGTTTTTTTAGTATATGAATATAGGATGAGAAAAGATGAGCGTTCACCCTTTAAATTCAAATCTAAAGTGGTTAGGTTTGTTGCCTACGCTATAGTGATTTTATTGATGATGTTATTTTATGATGATGGCGTAGATAGGTCATTTATCTACTTTCAATTTTGATTTTGCTGCTTTCGTTTAAAAGATGTTGTAATTTAAGTTTTTTTAAAACAAATCTTAAGTAGAAATCCCAATCAATTAAGAAGAAACAAATTAATCTATATTGCCGAAATGAAATACCCATTAAAGAGCCAATTGACAGATGGAAAATAATGGCAGATATAAGGTATATATTTCTATATTTTGTGTTTATAAACACTATAAATGCAAGTAATTCAAACAATACTGAGCCAATGGATAGGCCGACAACCAGAAATTTATTGCGCGCTATATATTCGGCAATATCATTTAGTTTCTTTTTTGTTTGAAAGTTGCCATAAGTATGAGCTATAAAACCAAATTCATCCTTCCATTTTTCATTTTCTTTAATTTTACTATCACCAATAATTAATTGAGATTCGTTAGCATCATAATTTTTAGTTCTTTCCTTTAAATAAAACCCTAAAGTTGAGCCATCCAACCATGAGACACCATGGCCATACCTGAGCTTTGAAACGCCGGCGGAAAAGTAAGTAATAGCTACCAAAGCCAAAATTAAATTCAAGCCCCACTTTGGATTGCTTGCTAAGTCTAAAATCTTCATTTTGCGTTTATAATAAAATTGCAATAAGAGATAATCAATAGACAATGTCATAGATCCCGGTACAAGTGCTAGGGCAAAAATAACCTGACTGGGTAATGAGGCGTGGTGATCGAAAACACCAATGCCCTCGCCAACTCCAAAAACGTAAAAACATGAAAGGGCAAGAATAAGTAAATTTAACCTACCCAGAATACCTAACGCCGCACCAAAGGCTGAAATTATAATCAAAAATTTAACCGTTGTATAAAGGTTTGTATCAAGTACTAAAAACACATCGGGTAAAAGGCTGGTAAACCAAGTTTTTGATAGAGCATACTGTAGATTGTTTTCTAATTGAAAAATAGCATTAAGACGTTCCAACACATATTTACCCATTACTATTGATAGTAAAAACCTTAAAATACTTAAAGGTTGTGCTAATATAGACCTTAAAAAACCTATTAGTTTAATTGCTATTTTCATAAAACGTATGGTATTTTTTATCGCTATAATCAAAATAGCCAATAGGTTTAAAGTCTGTGATGATGTTTCTGTTTTGGTCTACATTTTTAACAGATAAATTGATTTGGTCAAAAGAAAGGTTGTATTCACTTAAAATAAATGTGGAAAAATGATTGAAAAATGTGTCCATTCTATATTGAAAGTCGGATTTACTTTCTGATAATTTACTATCAAATGGCGATATGGCGTGTGTTGAGCCGTAAACTTTACTAAAAAAATGTCTTATAAAAAGATCTTCGGATTTGCCGTAAAACTCTGTTAAATTGGTTTTTGTAGAATCGTTTACACCTTCAAACTTTAACAAGTATAAATTGGTGTTGTCATCAATATAATGCCCAAACATAGGGGCGCAAGTGTAGGGAAAGGTTTCAATACCAATAATAGCGACAAAAATATTTGGCACTAATATTAATGTAGCAACAATGTTAAAATATATCTTTTTTTCAAATAATTTACTTGTCATTATTACAGCAAAAACAATTTTTAGGTTTATAATATCCGCGTCTGTGCAAATAATCAATTGCTTTAATAATAAACATTTCCCGTTTTGAGTATCCAAAGTTGCTTATGCTAATAGACGTGTCTAACGACTGAACATAATGCCACCATTTTGATGGTACATGAAGTACATCTCCAGGCTCTAATGTAATACTTGAAAATTTCACATCTTTAAATTTAGGAAATTTAATCTCATCAAAATTATTTATGTCGACTTGACTAGCTACAGCACCATTGATGTATTTATCGCTCGGGTACATTTTCTTATTAAATTTAGTAGAACTAAGTATAAACATTTTTTTTCCCTTTATTTGGGCGTACATGTTTTTACCTGTATCATTATGAAATCCCGACACTGTATTTGAGGGGCCAATCCAAGCTGTGACATCATTTATTTTATTATAGGTTTCAAAAAAAGAAAAATCAATGGCATTTTTTAAATGTGGGTAATAATTAAAAATGTTTAGCGTGGTTAAGTAGTCTTTGAAAGATTCTTTATTAGCATCAGCCGTTTTTAATTTTTTAATGTAATCTTTAAATGATGCCTTTGTGTATCGGTTATCATCTTGTATAAAATTTCCAGAAAGTAAAAGAATATCCTTGTCTTCTTTTAAATTTAACAAAAATTCTAAATCCCAATTTTTGGTTGCTCCCCAATCTTTAGCAAGCCCTTTAAAAACAACTGGTTTTTTATTGTAATATTTTTTTTTAAAGGTTGAAGAATCAAATGATGTGCACTCTTCAATGGGCATGCTTTGAGATAAAATTTCGTTTAAAATATTCATTTCTCGATTGTGTTTTTTTTAGTTTCTAATTTTTTATTTAAATAGTCAACAATACTGTTGGCAATTAAATTTCTACCGTGGTTGTTCCAATGCATATCGTAGATTAAAGTAGTGGGTTTGTCCGATTGCTTGAATGCCTTACCAAAATCTACATAATTATAGCCCATTTTATCGCAATAATCTAAAAAATATGTACTTGTTTTATCTTTATCAAGAAGAAAACTAGTTTTAGTTTTGTCAAAACCATACGTATCAACTAACGATTGAAGATTCACTAAATATTTTTTGGCATCAGCTTCAGAAACCGGGTCATCACTATATGTTTCTGGTATAATTCCAAAGAACTTATCCCTTAATCTTAAAATTGGTTCAAAAACACCAATGCCTTCGGCATAGGTAGTTAATTTAATTTTGTCTCTAATTTTAAACGAGAAAGAATTTTGTAAATCTACCCGCCACTGATTTGGAGTATATTTTCCTCGTTTTAAATCGTTATTGAATTTAATATAAATAAAAATATAATCAATGTTTTCAAAATGTGATTGATAAGCTTGAATGAGGTGTAATTGATCGGCCAAATCGTAGCCCGAGTGCCCATATTCAAAAACATTTACCGCGTTTTTTAGTTTGGTTTCTATTTTTTTTCCAATTGACTTATAATAATCTTGATGAAAGCCTTCTATAAATGAGTCGCCAATAAGTGCAATATCTGTTGTGCTATTAGTAGGGTTGTATTCTTTGTATGAATTAAACCCACTGTCATTAATATTGTATTTTATATAATTCATCCGCCTGTTGCCAGTAACGTAGTACCCTTGTTGTTTTGGCAAATATGTTTTTACATTAAACTCATTAATATAATAAGTTGGATATTCAAAATACAGATGAAAAACGCGTACGCAAACCTCTAAGAATACCAAGATTAGTATAAAATATAAAATCATTTTACCAATTAATAATTTCATTTTTTTAACGCATAAAAGTTTAGTTGTAAGATAAATATAATTACAATTTGTAAGTATTAAATTAATAATCGTTTAAATACATTCTTTTTGCTTTTAATAGGGGATTTTCGATAAGTAAACATTTTAATTTATTAAAAATTTGAGGTTTGAAATTTTGAATAAAAACAGGGCTGCTTATAAAACAACGACTTTTTGAGATACGGATTTACCGCTAAATACATACTCTTTAAAGGGTACTATTTCATAAATTTTTAAATTGTTAACATGTTCTTTGTTTATAAAAAGGAAATCGAACATAGCCTTTTTAATACCCACAACTTTCGGGCTGTTTATATTTAAAGATTCTAGATTGTTTGCGTTATCAAATTGAATGGGCTCAGTAGTGTAGGTGATATCCTTAAAGGTGCCTTTGTGCTTATAAAAATAGCATTTTAAATTTTTAATAAGCTCATCAACATGTATTGATTTAAAGAAGTTTTTAAGCTTGAGTTTTAAAATTGAAATAGTGGCAACAACGTTAGATTTTACATCGTTTTTCGGGTAAACAACATGGTGTGCAAACGAATAAATATAATTGCTCCATCTTCGTTTATACTCCAAATAACCATATTCTAAATCCATAAGATCGTAGTTTTCGGTCACCGCCCATTCCAACAATTTATAAATGGAAATATTGCCCAATGAAAACTTTGCATAATCAATATTGTATGACGGAATGGCTATAAAAAGGATATTGTTAAAATGATAGTTAAGCGATATTTGCACAGGAATATTATCGTGGTATATAACAAATAAAGAAGCTTTATTAGAGTTGATGTTTTTAAATGCTGTTGCTTGATAAAACTCCCAATTTTCAAGCATTTTGTTGGATTCTTCACGCTGGTTAAACCTTTTGGTGAGCATGGTGTGCAACGCACTCATTAATGTGTTATATTCTGTTTTATCAATGTTGCCATAAAACATTTTGTAGCTTACATTAAAACATGCTTCAAACCTATTTACAAATCGTCTTGTATTGCTTCTAAAGCTTTTACTAAATTCATTTTTAAAAAAATCACTGAACCCTTTATTTTCATTGATTTGTATAGCGTATCCAATAATTTTTTTTTGGGGTATTATTTTTAGTTTATTAAGCTCAGGATTTCTATATATGGGTTTTAAGTAGGATGGAAACAAATCAAAAGTGTATACTTTTTTTAATGCGTTAGCATTATTTGTAGGATTAGCATTATAAATCTCGTAATTATTATGAGCAAGAAATAATTTTTCATAGATATCAAACACGAAGTGTTTTTTTGATAGTGTATTGTAAAAATCATGTGTAGTGAATAAACCCATTTTGTAATTTAATCGATTATAATTTTTTGTATGCTTTTTTTCCCACTTATAATAAAACTGGTGCTATCTAATTTATAAACCTCAATATCATTAATATGATTTTGATGCGCAAATGTAAAATCTATTATTGCTTTTTTTACGAGGTTATCTTCTATATTTTGATATTCAATTTTAGTTAATCTTAATTTCTTAAAGGCTTCGATATTAATTTTTTCATATTTAACTGATGTTTGAAGGCTTGTATCTTTCTTGTTTTTATTGAAAATATGTGCTTTAATTTTTCTGTAAATATAAATCACATTCAATACTTTTAAAGTGTTTTTTAACTGCACTTTAAAAACTTGCAGATTACCAAAAATAAAGGCTAAAAATGACGATGTGTTATAAACTATATAATAATTGTAATTATAAGTCAAATTACTCCAAATCCGTTTATAGTCTAAGGCCCCATTTCCCATATCAAAAATAGAGTAATTGTTATTAATGCTCCATTCTAATAATTTATAAACGATGGTGTTACCTAAGCCAAATTTTGAATAATCGATATTATAAGCAATAATATGACCGATAAAAACCTTGTTAATGTGGTAATTAAGAGATACGCCAATAATCTCATCGGCCGAATAAAGTACAAACAATGAAGCTTCCTTTTTTTTGATTTGTGATAGTGTTGTTCTGAGATACGAATCCCATTTGCCCAAAGCTTCGTTAGTGTTATTTCGTTCGGTAAACCTGCGCTCAATCATGCTCTTTAATTGAGGCATTATAACATTGTATTCGGCTTCAGAAATGTCACCATAAAACATCTTGTAGTGTATATTAAAACACAATTCTAAACGCTTAATTTTCTTTTTAATAGGGCCACGAGTACTAGATTTAAGGGTGTTTGCCAAATATGTGTCGACATCTTTAAAGCCATTTATCAGAATAGCAAATCCATCAAGTTTTTTTTGTTGAATCTTTTTTACTCTAACGTTTTGGGCTTGTTTTATTTCAGGGTAAAGGTACTGCGGAAATAAACTAATGAAATTTACTGTGGCCTCATCATTTTTTTTCTCTGTCTTTTCTAAACTGTAAAACAATGCATTATTGTGTTTATAAAATAGTCTAGAGAATACAGTTGAAATTTTATCTTTTTGAAAAAAGGTGTTATAAAAATCTACTTTGTTTAAAAGCGCCATAAATAAGTTTTTAATTTTCTTTATTGATTAAAGAAGCTTTTAATTTTTTTAATCGAACAACCAATAGTTTTTGACTTTATAAAATTTTTAAAATTAATTTTATAGATTTCCAATAGAGCAATGGCTTTTGTTTTAAGCGATTTTTTTTTATAAAACAAATGGTATTCTACGTTATAAAACACATTGCACCATATTTTTTTATTATCAAAAACACCAATACCCAAATCTATAAAATCAAACTTATTGTCGATGCACCAGTTTAAGCGTAAGTGGTTATTTATGTGTCCAAGTCCATACTTACTGTAGTTTGCGTTATAAGCGTGTAATTCACCAAAAAAAATACTGTTGTTTATGTGCCTATTTAATGATATGCTTATAGGCTTATCTTCGTCATAAACTACAATTAATGATGATTTTTTATGATTTATTAATTCGTGCAAATCTTTAACATTATTATCCCATTCCGCCATAAAAACATGCTTAACATTCTTGGTTTTAAATCTCTTTTCTATCATTTCGCGGAGGGCATCAAGTAAAAAATCACACCTCTCCTTAGATATCCTTCCATAGTAACAAACGTACCTTACATTACAAGAATCTTTAAGTCCAGTAAAATATTTTCGTAAATTTTTTCTAAACTTATTATTGGTATGCTTGTCCAAATATGATTCTACGGTGTAATTTTCATCCAGTAATATACCAGCACCCGAAATACCATGATGTATTATTTTTTTTGAGTGGTACGCGGGTTCATTTACAATTTTAAAATCTAAAAAAGTAGGGAATAGGCTTACATAAATAACATCGCTTAATTGGTTTGGTTTAAATGCTTTTTTATTCAGAAACGATTTATTATTTACATAAATATACTTATAACAGCCTGGTACTATTGCTTTACCATTTTGAAGAAAATCATATATAAATTGTTCTTTTCTTAATTGTGTCATTTCACATTGTAAACCTTAATTTTTGGTGTAGGTTAATTTTATTGAACACTTTTCACCTTTTATATAAAAAATATTATCCTGGATTTTCGCCTTAAAAATAGACATATTATCTATGTGATTGTTATTGGAGTAAATAAAATCGTTAATGGGTTTTCTCATAAACAAATAATCTTCTTTTTTAAAGTTTATGAGGTTGAGACTTTTAACATCTTCATTTGACAAGTGGTTGATTTTGATAGTTTCAAATTTAAAAGTATCCAATGGTTCTTCCTTTGGAATCCCTTTAAAAAACTGTTTGAAATTTTTGTAATAAACATTTACTTTTTTAGAAAGCAAATAATTTATTAATTGGTATTTATAATGAATAAAGACAGCATATAATTTTCCAAACCATACATTTTCTGAATGTATTACATGGTTGTTGAAACTATATCTTTTATTGTTCCAGATTTGTTTATGACTAAAATTTCCGTAGCCCAAATCAATAAGTACGTAATGATTTAAAATAGCCCACTCTATAAGCTTGTAAATCATAAGATTGCCAAGGCTGTATTTGTAAAAATCTATATTATATGAAGCAATCGCACTATATATTACTTTTCCCTGATGATAATTTAAGGTTATTGCAACGGGTTCATTATCACTAAAAATTACAAGTAAAGATGCCTTTTTGCTATTTATAAGTTGAAGTGTGTTTTGTACATAATGTTCCCAATTTTCCAGTACAGGGTTTCTGTCGTTACGCTCTTTAAACCTTTTTTTTAGCATTTCGTGTAAAGCGTGCATTAGCGCATAATATTCTTCGTTGCTTATAGCGCCATAAAAAAATGCATAGTTAATATTGTAACAATTTTCAAGTTTGTTTTTTGTACGATTAAAGTTTTTTCTAATACTCGTTTTAAATTCCGATTTAAGGTAGTTATCCACCGAATTATATCCCATTAAATTTACAGCATAACCATATTTTTGAAATATTTCTTTGCAATTATATCCATCTTTAACTTCTAGCTCAAAATAGTTAGGAACCAACTCAAAAGCATATAGTCTTGAGGCTGGTAGTGTTTTAGTACCGGGGCTACAAAATGCATACTCATTATCTTTTAGTTTGATTTTTTCATAGATAGATGGAATAGCATTTTCTTCAAAAATATCTGAGTAAAAATTTGATTTACAAATGTTTTTCAACGCCATATATTTAATCTATTTAATAATTATAAGCTTTTGAATCTTATTCTTTCCCTTTATAATATAGCTATTGTCTTCATTATGCAATTTATAAATCAATACGTTGTTTTTCAACTCCGGGTTAGCGTGTAAAAAATCGTAAAATGGTTTCCTTAAAAATGCATAAGTTTTGGTTTCAATATCTATTTTTTTTAGGTTAAGCGTTTTAAAATCTAAAACTTTAATAATTTTTGATTCAATTTTTATAGGGTTTACCTCATTGCTTTTACTATCATTTGTTGGGCTTGGTATAAACCTATTTAAAAAAAAGAGCAACTTATTGTTTGGGTGTTTGTAGTAATACCTGAAAACATGAAATTTTATTTTTAGATAGCCATACATTAGCACCCCCAAAAGATTACTGACAACCGATTTTTTTTCTACAATTAAATCATGCTTTAAATCATAGTGACTATTGCACCATTTAAATTTGTATTTTGATGCACCCATGGCCAAGTCAAAAATTTTAAAACCTTTGTTGATATTCCATTCCAATTGTTTGTATAAGTCAATGCTTCCGAGGCTAAATTTTGCATAATCTATATCGTAGCTGGCAAATTTATTCTTTGTTATTTTATTAAAATGATAACTAAAACAAATATTGATAGGCTTGTCATTGTCATAAATCACAAAAACAGAGGCTTTTTTCTCTAAAATTAAAGAATACAAATTGTCATTAATTAAATCCCACTGAGCAAGAATAAAATGATTTTTATTTATTTGTTCAAACCTTCGCTTTATAAAGGTGCGCGCCGTTTTTAATAAAAAATCATAGTGCTCTTTGTTTATTTCTCCAAAATAAAATTTATACTCAATATTAAAACAAGTCTCGACCCGTTTTAAAGCAGACCGCATTTGCTTTCTTTTTCTAGAGTTAAATTGTTTTGCCGTATAATCTTCAATGGTAGTAAACTTGCTAATGTCCACCAGTAAGCCTTTATCTATTTCTGGAAGTGTTATTTTACGATAGGTATTGGTATTATCTAACAATAAGTCCAGATAAGGAGGAATATTGTAAACGCGATGTAACTTATTCTCACTTAACACTTTAGCGCTTTCAAATTCCTTAAAAATCAAATCTTTAACACCATCGTTATATAGAATTGCAGTATAAAAATCAGGTAGTTTTCTGTTTTCAAAAAAATTAAAGCTGTGATGTCCAACATTAAGTATTTTTTTTATCATTAATATTTTAATTGAAAACTAAGTAGTAATTTTTTGGTAAAATAACGTTAAAAAATAAAAGTTGCTTTTAAATTTTAAAGGTAATTATTATAAAGTTTAGTGTTACTCTTTAATAGATAAAAAGTAATAATAATTGACCAAGTGAGGTTATAAAAAGTAAAAATTTTCCTATTTATAAATTAATAAAACAGAAGTGTTACTTCTGTAGCTTAATTATATGTTTGTTTTACTGAGGAGTGATTGTAGTTTTTTTAGATTAAACGCAGGTAATTACTTGAGGTTCTTTACCACCTATTAAAACATACGTATTGGGAGCGGTGTTGCATTTAAATAAATTGATATGTTTCAGGTTTTCTGAACTTGTATACAGGTAATCGAAAACTATCTTTTTTAAAAAAGAGTTTTTAGATTTGTTTATATCAATTTCTTCTGTTTTTTCATATTTATATTCCTCACTCTTAATAATTGGTTTTATGTTGTAGCTAACAGCATTATTGCTTTGGTTTTTTTTAATAAAAAACAAAAGTTTATGCAGTTTAGTGTTGAAATCTTTTTCTCTTAAATATTGTTTTAGTTGAAAAAACGAATTAAGAAAATGAGCTGTTAACGTAGCAATTATGGATTTTGAGTCGTAATAAATATGATATTCAAAATCGTACTTTAAATCACTCCACTTCACTTTGTAGTCGAAATATCCTTTTGTAAAATCAAAGACTTTAAAATCGTTTTCAAAAGCCCATTCCAATATTTTCATTATGGAAATTTTTCCAATGTGAAACTTGCTATAATCTATATCAAAAACGGTTATGGCATCAAAAATAATATCTTCAGAAAAATAGTTTAAACGAACGGTAATAGGAACCCCATCATTATAGATAACAAAAAGAGAGGCTTTTTTTTCTAAAATTAAGGGATAAACCACATCGTAATAAAAATCCCATTCCTTTGGGTTTAAATTGTTGTTTGTTATTTGCTTATCATCAAATCTTTTGGTTAATAATGTATTAAAGTAGCTAAAAACGAAATCGTATTCCTTTTTGTCAATATCACCATAATACATTTTATAGGTAATTGAAAAACAATGTTCCAAACGCCGATTGTATCTTCTAAATTTTTGGACACTACTTTTGCTGAAAGTTGACTTAAAGTACGTGTTGAAGTCGTTATGTTTTCCCAATTGGACTAAAAAACCAGGGTATTGTTTTACTTTCTTTACTTTTAGGTTTTTGTTACTGCTGGTTGTATTAACATTAAAAAATTTCGGAACATCATAGATTAAAAAACATTTGGATTTAAAATCCATTTCTCCGTTTTCGGTATCTAAATTATATGAAACTCCTTTAGTTAAGTTTTTACCTGAATTGATAAATAAGGGGAAGGGGCTAGGTTTATAAAAAGAAATGTTTTTAATAAAATTAAAACTATATAATGGTTTTTCAGTATTAAAATGTCTATGCCATATTTTAATAAAGATTAAAGAAAAAAAAGGGTTGCTTTTTATCATGAGTTTACTTAATTGTTTGGTAAAATTCTTTTGTACGAGAAAAGTTATGTATTAGTATTATTTTTATGATAAAAGTATTTTTCGGCTTTAGCTACTTTTCTAATAAATTTTCCGGGTACACCATAAACCATATTAAAATCTGGCACATCTCTAACAATTAGAGCTCCAGAACCTACAATGGAATGTTTACCAATTTTAATGCTTTGTATTATAGTAGCGCTCATAGCAATATAAGTGCAGGTTTTAATAGATACATGACCACCAACTGTAGCATTTGGTCCTAAGCTTGAGTATTTTTTTATTTGACTATCATGCCCAAGTGATGCTTTGGTATTAATAATACAAAAGTCACCAACAATAGCATCACTATTAATAATAACTCCTGCAAGGATAACCGCACCCATGCCAATACTTACGTTTTTGCCAATAATCGCATTAGGGTGAACAGCACTTATAAATTCAAAATCCGGATCGATAGTGGTCAACTTTTCATAATTTATTTTACGTGCCCAATTATCACCTATGGCTATAATACCTTTATTAAAGTTATATGTTTTTTTTAACAAAGGAACATCCTCTTTTCTACCCAATACCATATAATCAAATATTTGAGTTCCGATAGGTTTATAGGAATCGATTAAACCAACAATAGTAAAATGGTTTAATTTTTCAATTATATCTATGATAACTTTGGCATGTCCAGATGCGCCAATAATTACAATATTCTGTTTATTAAAAGTCTTCAAAATAATCGATTGTTTTTTATGTAATATATACGCCTGTAAAATTCTTTAGATTTTTTGTACTCATTTCATATAAAACTCTTCTATGTTTAGGGTTAAAAGTTAAGTAATCACTCAATGAAAGTAATAATTTTTTTTCTATAAATAAAGCTCTTTCTTACCCATAACTATTTTAAAATTATTTACATTAGGCTTTTATTATATTCATTTACCATAACTCTTCTTTTCCCAGATGCTAACAACGGGATTTCTTTAACATAGTTTATGTTTATTATGGCATTTTTTCCTAAATGCGATTTAAACTCGTTAATAAACTGTTTTTCATTTTTGAATTTTCCGTCAATATTTATTTTGAAAACATATTCTCTTCTTGTTTTCTGAATGAGTTGACATTGATTTAATTCATGATATTTATTAATTAATAAAAGTAGATTATTGGATATTATTTCACCTTCAGTATTTGTTATTGAATCAATTTTCCTGCCTTCAATTTGTGTTAAAACAAGCTTATCATCTGCATGACCCATGCATCCAATGTCTCCAGTATCGTATCGTATCATTGGCATACAGTAATTAAACAAATCGGTAATTACAATTCTACCTTTTTCACCAAGTTTTACCGGCATATTTGAATTAAGTTCTAAAACCTCAACATAATAGCTTGCTGTATTGATTTCGAAGTAAGAGTTATTAGGAAGTTGTTGAGCTATAATGCCATTTTCAACGTTTGAATATCTCGATACGGTATCAACATTAAAAAATTTTTTTAAATCTTTTTTTGTGTTAGGGGATAAGCTTTCGGAAATTGCTATTGCAGATTTTATATTACAATTTATGGGCTCTGAGTTAATATTATTTAAATATTTACAAATTTGATTGAATGCTGAAGCATAGCCTATCCAGCTTTTCGGTGATTTGTTTTTTTTTAAATCTGTTATTAACTTTTCAATGTAAGTGTTGTTTAAATCAAATACATCTATGGGCTTTATATTTTGTGCCCATTTAGCAAAAAAGCTTTTTTTGTGAAATGCATTCCACAGCCTAAAGTAATAAAGCTTATTACCAATAGTGTAACCTGCTTTTTGAGAGAAATATAAATTATCTGCTTCATTGCGGTTTGTTTTATTAACATCTTGGTATAGTATAAATGGCGTTCCTGTGGAACCACTTGTTTTTACCGTGATTTTTTTAAGATTTTTATATGTATAAGATTCAAATTCGTTAAAATTACCTTTGATTATATTTTTATTAATTACCGACCAATCTTCTAAGTTTTTAGTACCCGCAAATTTTTTATAAAAAGGTGTAGTAGTACAGGCATGGTTTAAAACTTCTGAAAGGTATTTATTTGTCTTGTAATGAAGATATTTTGCCGAAGTGTTATCAATAATAGTTTTCACATCATTTAATTGTTTTCTTTTTTTATTTCCATTAAAGATGTCAAATACATTAAAAGCAAATAACCTTGGGTTTGTAAATAATAACATATTTTACGCAGATGTAGTATTAATGTCCTTTAAAATTTCTTTTATAATAGGGCTTTTGCAATAACCGCCGTATGCAGTATCTGAAATTTGTAAATCCGGATTGTGATTTCCTTCAATAATAATAGGACCAGAGGGGGTTATGGCAATATCCCAACCTATAATTCTACTAGGAAAGTATAAAGTTGCGTTTTTAGCCAGTTCACAAGCTTCTTTAAAATACGGAATTTTAAAGCCATCCAGTTTAAAATTTGAATTTGGATGGTTGTAAAACACTTGGCCGCCCATTACAACACTTTGCCTTCCTTGACCTTGTAAAACCCCTGTTTCGGTATTTACCGCAACATAAAAACCACCACTGCTTACGTTGTCGGTTACACTATTTCCAATACCAAATCGCATGAACATTGAAATAATCTGTGTTTTACCTTCTTTATCAATATATGTAACACATCTTAATGTGTTTATGGATTTAGCGTGTATTTTGTTTATTTCAGCATGTTGTTTAATACACTCTTGATGTAAATAACTAGCCTTTAAAAGTGTTTTTTTTGCAAGTTGTATTTGCGCTTTTGCATTGTTTTTTTTTAATAAGATACAATGCTGCCCTCCAATACCTTGAATAGGTTTTAAAAAAAGCGCATCAATTTTTAGTGTTTTGAAAACGTTTTTAAAAAAATTTAAAAGATCATTTTCGGTTTTTATCACAAAGATTTTATCGTTAAAATAAAATGTGTTTTTTACGTGATAACTAAACAATTCAGGAGTTTTAATTTTATTTGTTTGGCACATTAAACTAAAACTTAATTTATTATTTAGTATAGAAGATATTTCTGGAAACACTAATTGTTTGGAAGACAATATACTATTATATTCCTTATATGATAAATAACTTGCGTAATCAGTCACATCATTTCGATACAAATACTTTCTAAAATAATCGGTTGGTAGGGCTTTCTTTATCCACGAAAAATGAATAACTTCTTTGATTATTTTTAATTTTTTTTTTTGTCCGGGTCTTTTAAGAATACATTTAGATTTTTAATTCTTGATAACATTTTATTGTTTTATTTAAATACGACTACAATATAATCACTTAAACCCAAAATGTATAATCGGCTCTATTTAGAAACAACCAATTTTTTTTTTAGATTATTTCATTAGACCTGTAATTTGGAAAATAATCTGTATTGGCATTTACTTTATGAATTTCTACGAGCTCATCATAAATTTCTTGGTTAACGACAAATTTCCATAAATTGAACTGTTTGAAATCTTTTGAAAACGACGATTTAAAATGAAATAATGAATCGTCATCTCTACCGCCTAAACCACCACCTAAGTTAAAAGCATTAAAGCAGCCTTTTTCTTTGGCGATTATTCTCATCTCATCAATCAATAATTTTGTAGGCATTAAATGTAAATATTCGTTTTTAGATCCGGATAAATGATATTGTAATATGGAATTAGTAGCAATAAACATGCTGGCGCCAATAACTTCTCCCGATTCGTTATCTATTACCGATAAAATAGTGGTTTCAAAATCGTTACTTTTTAGAATATTTTCAAAATAAGCTTTACTAAAATAATAGTATTTTTTAGCATTTACTCGATCCATATTTTCATTATACAGTTCAATAAATTTTTGTAAATCTTTATGGCTAGAGGATGCTTTTACAGTGCACAATCTTCTTGCTTTATTAATATGGGTTTTAAGTCGGTTTCTATAGTTTTTCCTTTGCGAATCCAAGTCCAAACTAAGATCTATGTTTACCACTTTGCCTTGCGGAACAATTTCTCCAAAATTCTTTAGTATAGCATGCTGGAATTCTATATAAGGATTTAACCTGGAAAAAACAGAGATTATATTATTATTATTAAAATAATTGGTTATCCCTTTTGAAAATTTAAAATTGTCAAAAGATGCGTTTACACCTTTGGATATTGGCCCAACATAACCATAAACGGAAGTAGCATCTTTATAATCAGAATTTGGTATGTTTCGTATCAAAAGCGGTAAACCTATTTGAACTTCTTTATTTACATATTTTAAGAGTATGGGCGTTTCGGTTTCTGATGCCGATAATTTATGATAATCGTAGGTATGGTAAAAGTCATAAGACTCGATATTATTTAAAAAAGCATCCCAATCTGTTTTGTTGGTTATTGCTTCAAAGTATGCCTTTTTGCTTTCTTTTTCTTTGCAATTAATTTTAGTTTGAGAAATTTCAACATTATTATCTTTTTCCAGAAAGTAATTGTGAATGTTTTTAGCAAGTATTTGAGATATCGAAATTATTCTTCCACAATGTTCAACATGCCAAACAGCTTTATTATCAATTACATTACCTGCTAACAAAGGTCCCATAACGTGTAAGTTACTTGATGCTTCAAAATTGTGGTTAACATGAAATCCTATTTTAGACTTGTTTGGTTTACAATAGCCATTCTCTATTAAATTTAAAATTAATTTTGGTACGTCGTTTTGCGTTAGGTTTTTGCCTCCAATACAATTAAATATTAAATTGAATTCTTTGTTGTATGTTTTAGTTTCCCCTGTGTTCGTGTCCAGATATTTTAAAAAGTAATTGTTATTCTTTTTTTCTAGATCAACAAACCTACCGGCAATATGCTCAAAACGCTTGTCCATTTTAAGCATTTCTATGGTATTGGAGTAGTGAACACCCGCGCAACGTTGTTTTTTTCCTATTTCGTTACCATAAAAACAGGCAAATTTTTCAAGTTCCGATTCGTTAAGTTTCTCCAATAATCTGCCAAAAGCTGATGATATAATATCCACCGTAGATGCCGCACCTAGTTTAATATCATCGGATAAATTAATATCTTTAAATGTAGCTTCTGCTATAGATTCTGCAGTTAAAGAGTTTGCATTTTGAAGTTCAATTAAATGAATCGGTTTAAAGTCCTTTTTCCTTTTTTTATCAATTACGGCATCCGGAGCTCTACCCTGAGTAGATAAAAACACAAAATTATTTGGGATATAATCACCAGCATTTGAAACATCATTTAACTTATACAGTATTTCGAGTGCACTTGCATTGGCACCAATTATTAGTACATTAGTTTCTTTGTGAGATCTGTTTTTTGTAAACCGATTAACATTTTTTAGCGTAACTTCAAGTTTAGGTTCATAAGGAGTGTTGACAAACATTAAGTTTTGTTCTTCAATTAAAGCTTCATTTTTCCATAGGTTGTTTACAGGTAATGAGCCTACCGATAGTATAACCTTTTCTGATAAAATTTGCTTGTTGTTACCTAAAGTAATGGTGTAGGTGTTGTTTTTTTTACTTAGGTTTAAAACTTCTGCAGTTATGTAATTAACTTTAATGGCATTTGTATTTGTTAAATCCCTTATGTTGCTTTCAACCATTTCATTAATATAGTAGCCAAAAAATCGACGAGGAATAAAAAGATCTTTCCATTTGTTATTTTGTATAGCAACTCTATTTTTAGCTAGCCATTTTTCAGACAAAATGCCGCCTTCATTTTTAAATTCCTTTAAAAGCCATTCTTTATTTGCATCTAACCATAGTATGAATTTATTAAGTTCAGGTTCTGGCAAAAAATTTCTCAACGATGTTATCAAGAGTGTTGTTGAACCAGATCTGTCTCCGTAAGGAATACCTGTATGAAATTCAGGGAATTTATCAATAAGATTTATTGATATTCTGTTTTTTAATTTTGGACTATTTTTAATGAGGTCAAGAAAATTTAAAATAGTAAATGATGCCGAAATTCCGGAACCAATAAAGGAAATATCTGATATTTTTTTAGAGTCTCTAAACATTACTTTGGCATGTTTCTTTTAATTATTTTTCCAGGGTTACCTACAACAGTACAATAATCGGGTATATCCCTGATAACTATGGTGCCAGCTCCAATAGTGCACCATTTTCCTATTTTTACTTTTGGAATCACAACGGCTCCGACACCCACATGTGAGCCTTCACCAACTTCAACATGACCACATAGAGCAGCTTTTGGCGATATATGTGCGAAATCACCAATAACATTATCGTGGTCAATACTAGCACCAGTATTAACAATTACATGTTTACCAACGGTTGTGTTGGGTTGTATAATTGCTCCAGCAAAAACTACAGTGCCTTCTCCAACTTTTGAAGTCGAGGAAATAATTGCCGACTTATGTATCGCTTTTCCATATTTACACTTTAAAAAGCCAGCAATTTCGGCCCTATCTGAGTTTATACCTACCGCTATGATTACTGGAGGTCCATTATGAGGGAATTTTTTTAAATCTCCTCTAGCACCCATAACAACATTTTTAGATGCATGGTGGCTTCCCGAAGGGTTATCGTCAAAAGTTTCAATAACATTAAAATTATTTTCTTGCAAAACTTCCTTTATAACTTGCGAATGACCGCCAGCTCCATAAATTCGTACTTTATTGTTTTCTTTTAAATTAATCATAAACAGGTTTTCATTCTGGAATTCTTTTTAAAAATAATGATTTAATTAATAATTAGCTGTACACGAATTATTATCCTTATTTACACTTTATTATTTATTTGCTCTCGACGCATTTCATCTAAATAAGGTTGGGATTTGGTGGCATCAATCGCAACATCTTTTGAGGCCAGCACTTTATATATTGTTTTCACCAAAATATTAAAATCCACTTTAAATGAAACGGTATTTACATATTCCACATCAAGTTTTAATCTGGGAACCCAATCTAAATAATTTCTTCCATTAACTTGCGCTAAACCAGTAATACCAGGTTTTACTTGATGTCGTTTTCGTTCTTCATTAGTATAATAGGGTAAATATTGTGGCAATAAGGGTCGAGGGCCAATAATGGACATATCGCCTTTTAAAACATTAAATAATTGAGGTATCTCGTCAATTGACGCTTTTCTAACAAATTTTCCAATAGAAGTTAATCTATCTGAATCAGGAAGGAGCTTACCATCAATATCTGTTTTGTCTGTCATGGTTTTAAACTTGATAATATTAAAAATTTTTTCGTTTTTTCCAGGTCGTTTTTGAAGAAAAAAAGGCTTTCCGGAGTTTGCAAACCAAAGTAAAATTGTAGTAATAAGTATTATAGGCGAAAGCAGTGTAATTAATACTATTGAAATTAGAAAGTCTAAAATGGGTTTAAATGTCGATTTATAAGTCATTAGAAGCGCGGTAGGTTATAAAATTTCAATGCGTATGAGTTAAAAATAAATCAAATATAAAATTATCTTTTATAGTATTGGTTTATCACATTAAAATTCCGTTTATCCTAATTATTTTATCGGTGAGACACATTAACCTCCTTTTCTAAGCGTAAAAAGTGATGCTTTTTTGATAATTTTTTTATCAAAAACGTCAAGATTCTTTAGAAAATTGAGTGGTGAAAATATAAAACAATGTTAAAATTGTTTGCAGAACATAAGAATTTACATCTGAAAACAGTGATTTTACACTGTAACTAGGTGATTTTCTAATAGTTATTAACAATTTAGTTGTAATGCCATTTTCTGAATTATATTTGCAAATCGAAAATTTTTAACGTCTAAAAGTGACACTTGGTCGTATATACCTCTAAACTTTAACAAATCTTAAAAATTATATTAATAAATAACTCTCAAAATAATGCAAAATTTTTTAACAACACAATTTAAAAAGATTAATATTTTATTATTAATGTTTTTCATCCCTTATTTAGTATCCTGTAATAATGAGGATTTATTTCTTGAAGCTCAAGTTGAAAACACTGAGGATATTTTAGAAAACACAACATCAGGAATTCAAGATCCTGTTTTTACTTTTAACCCACAACGTTGGGGCATTGTTCAAGGTGTAGTATCTGATGAAGTGGCTTTAAAAAACAAAGAGATACTCAACTCAATCATGACTAAATTAAAAGAAATAAATATAAACACTATGAAGATAGGGGCCATGGATGCTTATTTTAAAGTGGATGTAAATAAAATAGGGAGAGTAGAAAATGCTGGTGGTTCAATACAAATACCATCAGATTTTCATTTAGAAATGAGTGATGATACTTATTTGAGGGTGCAACCAAATGCTGCTGCTACTTATACGTTGATGACAACATATTTAACCGATAATTCTAAGATAAGCGGAGGTAATTTAGTGGGAGACAGATTTGAGCATGATTATTCGCCATTTACAGATGCTGCTGGAGTAAAGCGAGATGAACATGGATGGGGTCATTTGATATGGATTATTGGCTCTCATAATGTTATTGTAGACAACGTGAACCTAAGCAACGCCACCGGTGATGGTATTGTTTTTCACTCAGAAACACTTAGGAATAATGATGGTTCTTTGATGCCCGGCACAAGAGAAGTAAATAATGTCATTGTTCGTAATGTCAATATTGATGAATGTAGAAGAAATGGTATAAGCATTCTTGATGGTAGAAATATTACTTTTGACAATTGCAATATAACAAATACAGGTCAAGGAGAACAACAATACGACGCTAGTGGATCTAAAATTTACAGTAGTTCCGGTACTGCACCAAGATATGGCATTGATTTGGAATCAATTAGAACACGGAACGAGGATGGTACGCTAAACGAAACAGCCTTAATTGAAGGGGTGTTTATTAAAAATTCAAATTTTACAGGCAATGAAGCTGGAGACATTGTAGTTTATACTGCGAGCAATGTTATAATAGAAAACAATTATTTTGATAAATGGGTAGCTAATAAAGCTTCACATAACGTAACAATTAGAAATAATACGTTTGAATCTAGAGACCCATCTTTCTTTGCTATAGGAATTAATTCATTTATAACTTCTTTGGGTGAAGAGCTAAATCATGACTATGTAATTGTAAATAACATTATAAAAAATTATGGTATAGGTATTAGAGTAGCTGGATTGAATCAGCTAGTGTCAAATAATACCATTTTAAATTGTACCACTGGTATTTTTTTAATTAATGATTTGGTGAATAGTACATTTAGAGATAATCAAATAACTAGTAATCTCAACCTCAGTTATGGATACAAAAACTTTTATAATTGTCAAAATTTAGACAACGTAACTATTAAAGATGAAATTATTGAGGTACAAAATAGACCAATCAACTTCAATGTCCTTTTAAATAATAGTGTATCTAATACCGAGCAAGTTACTTTTACTAATTGTTTGTTTAACACGGCTAACTCGAATTTTAAAATGCTTATTAAGGCAACAAAAAACATTAAGTTTGAAAGTAACAGAAGTAATACTGACTTCCAAATTATAGATTCAGAGAATATAGTTTTAATAAACAATCAAACAAACTTATAATATTTAAAGTATTTGGGAGAGGCATGCACCTCTTCCAATTACTATTACTTTAACCTACTTTTTTTATGATATTTCAATATTGGCTTCTCTAAGTGCTTTTTTTTATTTTTCACAAAATCATTTAATCGATTAAAATCGCTTTTCATCGAAAATTAATTATTTTTTTCGGCATTACATCGAATAAATTTATCGTTTAAACGATTATTATAAATATCTAACTTATATTTGCTCTAATTTAATTACCCCCCCCCAAATTAATATTATTATGAATTTACCTACAAAGCCCGCAATTTTAATTGTTACGTTATTTTTATTTCTTTTTACATGGTCTTGTAATAAAGAAGAACTATTTATTGAACCATCTGAAGAAGTTGTTGTAGAACCAGATGATGAGTTACCTGAAGATCCAGATGCAGTTGATACAAATTTAGCTTGTGGATTTACACTAAATAGTATTGATGCTAATTCAACAGTCGTTATCAATTGCTCTTTAGATTTAGAAGGAGAAACCATAACCCTACCTGAAAATACAGATGTTTTATATGAAGGTGGTGAGATAAAAAATGGGACATTGATTTTTTCAGGTGGGACTATTGCTGGAGACCTGTTAAATATTTCTTTAGAAATTTCTGGTGACGTTAGTTTAAGAAATGCCACTTATGGTTTTGATCCCAAAAAGTGGAATATTGTTGAAGGAAAAACAACGAAAGAAATTTCATTACAGAATAGAAAAAACATTAATAAGGCCATTGAGCTGGTTAATGGTTTAGGTGCCAATGTTTTTGAACTAAATAAAATTGATGCTTACTTTAATGTAGAAGCAAATAAAGCCAATAGAAAATATAGTTGGGACAGATCAATTAGAATACCGTCGAACTTCCATTTTAAAATGAATTCGGAAACTTATCTTAGAGTTCAGCCTACACATTTTCCAGCATATGCTTTAATAACCACTATGGTTACAGATGATGCAATTATATCTGGAGGTAATTTGATTGGAGATCGCTGGGAGCATGATTACACACCAATTAATGATATTGCAGGAGTTAATCGTGATGAGCATGGTTATGGACACCTCATTTGGGTGATTGGATCCCATAATACGGTCATAGATGGTGTAAATATAAAAGATGCTATTGGTGAGGGCATTCAAGTGCATTCAGAAACCATTAGGGATCCAGACGGCAGTTTAAAACCCGGAACAAGAACAAGTGAGAATATTATAATAAAAAATTGCCATATTTCAGAGTGCAGAAGAAATAATATCGCGATTATTGATGCCGTTGGCGTTATTATTGAGAATTGTGAAATTAATGATACAGGAAAGGGAGAACAAGCTTATGATGCTAACGGCAATAAAATTTTTAGTAGTGCTGGTACAGCACCGCGTTATGGTATAGACTTAGAAGCCTTGAGGTATATTAACGATGATGGAACTATGAATGAAATTAATAAAATTGATGATGTCATAATTAGAAATTGTAGCTTCAGAGGAAATGCAGCTGGAGATATTGATATTTATACCGTAACAAACGTGCTGATAGAAAATAATTATTTTGATAAATGGGTCGCTAATTTTGCAGCTAATAATGCCATAATTAGAAACAACACTTTTGAAGCGCGGTCGCCTGATATTTCGTTTGCTATTAATATCCAGTCATTTGTAAGAAACAATATCGAATTTAATTATAATTATACCATCACAGGAAATAAAATTAAAGGATATAGAGATGGTATAAAGTTATCAGGTTACAATCAAGTTGTAAAAAATAATATAATTGAAGATTGTGTTACTGGATTACAACTTGGCATGTCATTGTCAGACAGCGAAATTTCTGGCAATAAATATATAAGCACACTGGACGTGAGTTATGGGATTAATCCGATGCCAAATGGCTCTATCAATAATGTAATTATTTCAGACGAGTACATTGAAGTTACAAATAGACCACTTAATCTTAGAAGTATTAACAATGGTAGTGCATTAACCACAAATCAATTAACCTTTGACAATTGCGAATTTGTAACTAGTTCAAATAATTTTCCTCTTTATATAAATAATAGTAAAAATATAACAGTTAAAAACAGTAAAAGTAATACAGACTTTGAGGTTATAGATTCGCACAATATCAATCTTACAAATAATAGTGTAAATCAATAGGACTATCAAAATAAAAAAACTTATATTCAGCCCAGTTCTTTAACTGGGCTTTTTTTACGTCTAATAACTACAAAATCAAGGTGGGTAAAATTTAGCTTAATAAAGTGGTATATTTGATAAGTTCAGCAATCAATGATTAAGTATCGTAGTAGTAAATTGAACCTGTATCGTTTAATGTTTCCATGTTAATTGGGACTTTCTTAAAAAGTCTCAATTATTTTTATATGTATAAAGACAATTCAATAGTTCAATAAACTTACAAAAAGCATAATATTAATTTTGTCTATTTATTTTAGAATTTATATAGTTTTATCTTAATAAACTTGATTAAAAATCTTATGATTTTTTGTTATTGTAAATAAACTGTCACAATAAATTGAATTTTACTTTTTTAATTGTAGTTATTGCGTTTTTTTTATCTTTTATATTTTTGTTAAGCTATTGATTTTTAATATATTCGCAGCCAAAATTCATATTAATGTAAATAGTTTTTAATGAGAAATCTTTATTGTTTTTTAGCCACTTTAGTTATCAGTTTTACCATTTATGCTCAGCAAACTTATATTCCCGATGATAATTTTGAGCAAGCCCTGATCGATTTGGGCTATGATAATGTTTTAGATAACTACGTTCAGACAAGTACCATAAATGGCATTACTTACTTAGATTTAAGATTTAAAAATATTTCGGACTTAACGGGTATTGAAGCGTTTGTAGGATTAACAAGTTTAAATTGTTCTTTTAATGATATTAGTACAATAGATGTTAGCAACAATTCTTCACTTAATACTTTATCATGTGCCTTTAATAAAATAACTACATTAGATTTGAGTAATAATTTAAGTTTAAATTATTTAGATTGTGGTTTTAATAATATTAATAGTTTAGATTTATCTAATAATTCTGGACTAACTGTTTTATATAGCGATTACAACAACCTAACCAGCCTTGATATTCGCAACGGAGGCAATTCGGGCATGACTGATTTTGATGCCCGCTACAATCCTGCATTGGAGTGCATCTCGGTGGACAACGCCTCCTACAGTGCTTCCAACTGGTCCAAAAAAGATGCGACCGCCAGCTATAGCAACGATTGCGATGGTGGCGTACCCATCGACCTTACCTATGTGCCCGACAACAATTTTGAACAGGCCTTGGTAGACCTGGGCTACGACGATGTTTTGGATAATTATGTGGCCACCGCCAATATCAGTACGGTGACCTCTCTAGATGTGGCCAACAGGAACATCGCCGACTTAACCGGGATAGAGGCTTTTTCAGACCTGTCGGTGCTTAACTGCTCGAACAATGCGCTTACCAGCCTAGATTTGAGCGGCAATACTTTTTTGACATGGCTACGCTGCTCCAAGAACGACTTGACCAGTTTGGATTTGAGCGCCAACCCTTTACTTGAGTATTTACATTGTGCCCTTAACGCTATTGCGAGTTTGGACTTGACCAACAACGGGTTATTAGATAATTTCTACGGGTATTACAACAACTTGACCAGCCTCGATATTCGCAACGGAGGCAATTCGGGCATGACTGATTTTGATGCCCGCTACAATCCTGCATTGGAGTGCATCTCGGTGGACAACGCCTCCTACAGTGCTTCCAACTGGTCCAAAAAAGATGCGACCGCCAGCTATAGCAACGATTGCGATGGTGGCGTACCCATCGACCTTACCTATGTGCCCGACAACAATTTTGAACAGGCCTTGGTAGACCTGGGCTACGACGATGTTTTGGATAATTATGTGGCCACCGCCAATATCAGTACGGTGACCTCTCTAGATGTGGCCAACAGGAACATCGCCGACTTAACCGGGATAGAGGCTTTTTCAGACCTGTCGGTGCTTAACTGCTCGAACAATGCGCTTACCAGCCTAGATTTGAGCGGCAATACTTTTTTGACATGGCTACGCTGCTCCAAGAACGACTTGACCAGTTTGGATTTGAGCGCCAACCCTTTACTTGAGTATTTACATTGTGCCCTTAACGCTATTGCGAGTTTGGACTTGACCAACAACGGGTTATTAGATAATTTCTACGGGTATTACAACAACTTGACCAGCCTCGATATTCGCAACGGAGGCAATTCGGGCATGACTGATTTTGATGCCCGCTACAATCCTGCATTGGAGTGCATCTCGGTGGACAACGCCTCCTACAGTGCTTCCAACTGGTCCAAAAAAGATGCGACCGCCAGCTATAGCAACGATTGCGATGGTGGCGTACCCATCGACCTTACCTATGTGCCCGACAACAATTTTGAACAGGCCTTGGTAGACCTGGGCTACGACGATGTTTTGGATAATTATGTGGCCACCGCCAATATCAGTACGGTGACCTCTCTAGATGTGGCCAACAGGAACATCGCCGACTTAACCGGGATAGAGGCTTTTTCAGACCTGTCGGTGCTTAACTGCTCGAACAATGCGCTTACCAGCCTAGATTTGAGCGGCAATACTTTTTTGACATGGCTACGCTGCTCCAAGAACGACTTGACCAGTTTGGATTTGAGCGCCAACCCTTTACTTGAGTATTTACATTGTGCCCTTAACGCTATTGCGATTTTGGACTTGACCAACAACGGGTTATTAGATAATTTCTATGGGTATTACAACAACCTGACCAGCCTCGATATTCGCAACGGAGGCAATTCGGGCATGACTGATTTTGATGCCCGCTACAATCCTGCATTGGAGTGCATCTCGGTGGACAACGCCTCCTACAGTGCTTCCAACTGGTCCAAAAAAGATGCGACCGCCAGCTATAGCAACGATTGTAATTTAGCAGGACGGTTTTCGAGTTCAAATAAAACGGCAATGGTTAGTGAAGCTGCTTTAAAAACAAATAAACTAGTGAAAAACGGTTTCAAAATATATCCCAACCCGGTAAACGATTTTTTAAAAATTTCATTAAATAAAGGGTCTGAACTTATACAAGTTAACTTTTACAATGCACTAACACAACGTGTATTAAGTGTTAAAAATTTAAGTATTGATGTTAGTAGCTTAAAAAATGGTATTTATTTTGTAGAAGTTGAAACTAACAAAGGCAAATTAATGGAAAGGATTGTTGTTAAATAATTTTAATTATTGAACATACAAAATCGCCTAAAGATATAATTTTTAGGCGATTTTCCTATTAAACCAAATTTGACAAAATTTGGAACATACCTAAAAATATTATAAAATCTTTTATTTTGATAAAGAGTTTTGTGACTAACAAAAAATAAGTTTACTGGTTTATCTGAATTAATGCAAAATCCTTTAAGTACTAGCTCTATTTATCAGGGAAACTAATAGTCTCATAAGTTTTAAGAGCTTCTTTCCAAACGGTTTCTTGATTATATTTTTTTAGTACATACGATCTGGTAACTCCCTTCATTTCTGTAATCTTTTCTGGATTATTTATAAAAAGTTCCATGGCGTTGGATAGCTCCGCCTTAGATTTGGCGGTTACTAGTTTACCATTATAGCCTTCCATAATAATTTCATTACACCCAGAAATATTAGAGCAAATCACTGGTAAATCCATTGCCGCTGCCTCCATGATGGAGACCCCGAAACCTTCCCGATAGCTGGGAAAAACAAAAACATCCATGATGTTCAAAAAGGGCCTTACGTCATCTTGACCGCCTACTGCAATGATATTATTATTGCTAATAATCTCTTGTTTTATATGAACTTTAAGTGGATCCAGTAATTCTTCATACCAACCAACCAATAATAATTTTATGTGACTATAGGTTTTATTAAGTTCTGAAAATACTGTGATTAGTTCATTAATACCTTTATCTCCAACGAGTCTTCCTACATACCCAAATAATAAATCGGTTTCAGATATATTATATTTTTCTTTTAAACCTTCATGCTCAATGTTTTCACGTGAAAACTTGTTAGGATTAATTCCATTTGCACTGCCATTCCCAATAATATGAGGTGTTTTACTAGTGATACTATCTTTAGCCATATTTTCTTTAACACCGTGGCTAACAGAAATTATATCTGTTGCTAAATAACATGATAAGCGTTCAATATTTTTTAGGATTTTACGTTTAAACCCTATATCTCCTTCGTAACGCAGTCCGTGTACATAATAAATTCTGCGAGGTACTCTCGCAACCCATGAGGCCGTCATACTTAATAATCCACCTTTTGGTGTATTACCATGTACAATATGCGGTTTAAGCTTTTTGAATAAAACAATTAATTGAAATAGGCTTTTTAAATCTTTAAGAAGTGAAATTTCTCTAACCATTTTTACGGCGTGCGCATTAACGCCTTCGCGTTCGGCTATACCATATAGCATATCATCAGGACTCGACACCAACTCCACATCAAATGTTTTATTTAAAAAATTTATTTGACCACCAAAGAAATTCAGTGTAGTAGGTACTGTAGAAACTATTAGGAATTTTTTTTTCATTTAATCGCACTTGTATTTAAAATCTTATTTGTAAGCCCTGTCATAGTATCACTTTGAAAGTTGAATTTTTTATTTAAAGAGGTATATTCTTGAAAAATTAATTCTAAATTTTTGAAATTTTCATCCATATTAGCGCCAAAATTGTGGGGGTGCCACCATAAATGAAAAAGCTCATTATTAATTGCGGCATGCTTCATTGCTTTTTTTATTCTTCGTAACTTGAAGCCTTCGAGAATTGATAAGCGAGGAACATAAGGCCTTAAAAACCTGCTAGATGGTAAATTTACTAGCCCTAAATCGTTAGGTTTTAAATTTTGTATCGGGTAGGTGTTAAAGCCACTTATATTAATATAGCTATCTAATAATCTTAAAAATCTATAAATTATAAATAAATGTTTTTTTAGACCTTTTAGGTTCGGATTAGGATTATATAACACGTGGTTTTCATTACCTCTATAAGAGGTAATGCCATTTTTTTTACAGACTTCTAGATAATTTTTATTCACCTGGTTTTTTGGAAATACGATACTTTTGATTTCAACCCCTATACTATTAGCAATTTTTTTAGCTGCAACTAAATCAGAATTAAAATTTACAGTATTTTGTCCCGGGGCTAAACAATTATAATGTCCAAATGTATGCGTACCTATTTCATGATTGTTATTGGATTTTATTTTATTTATAGCGGATTTTGCATAATGAATAGTATCTAAACTTTCATTTTTTCCTATATGACCAAGTAATTTAAAAGGATTTAAATTTTCATTATCATATAGGGGTATAGAATCAGGCATATGCTTTTCTATCTCAGCTTTATTTTCGGCAAAAAGTAGGCCAACGGTAGCAAAGGTTAATTTTATACCATATTTATCGCTTAGTTCCAATAGCTTTGTAACAACATCATTAACATTTAAAAGATTACTTTTGTAAGCATTTAAAGGTAGTGCATCAAAAACACCCCAATGCAATTCGTAGTCTAAGGAAATAATAAATTTACCATTCATTTTAGTTTATTGCATTAATAGGTTGGTAGTTTCGTTTTTTTTATTAATTCAACTTCGGACAAATAGTTGTCTTTATCTGTTGAATTTGTATTATTATGACTTCTTCTCTTCAATAAAATATCTTCTTTATTTAAAAATGTTATAACCGAAACTACTATTGATTTAAACTTAGATTTTAGCCATAATATATAAAATGCATTGCCTGAATATTTTTTATACATCACCCTTTCATTTTTGTATGCAGCCAATACTTTTTTAGGGGTCGCATTGTTTTCTTCTCTGTAATAATATAATAAGTCTGAAATAATTTTTAGTTTAAAATCATTTTTTTTACTTGATCTTAACCATAAATCATAATCTTGAGCAATTTTTAAAGATTCATTATAAGCATTTCTTTTAAACCACGCTGTTCTTCCAAGAATACTTGCATGTAATGGGGAGGATCTTTTTAATAGCAAATCCATAAAAGATATATTTGATACATCAGCACCCCTTGACCCTAGATAAGTTAGGTCATTGGCTATAGACACGGTACCTGTGCTAATTAAATCAAGACCGGGATTGTTTTTTAATAAGTTATATTGCTTTTCTAATCTCGTAGTAGACATTAAGTCGTCGGCGTCCATTCTGGCTAAGTATTCATATTTTGCTAAACCGACTATATCGTTTAACCTTGCGGCTAGTTTTTTGTTTTTCCCATCTGAGTAAACACGAACTCGGGGATCATTAATTGATTTGGCAATTTCCAGAGATTTGTCTGTAGAACCATCATCCATTAGTATCAATTCCCAATCCGTGTATGTTTGAGCAAATACTGATTTTATCGAAAGCTCAAGGTAATCTTCAGCATTATAAAAAGGAAGACCAATAGTAATTCCCATAAGCAACTTTTTTGTAGATTATTTATAAATTTGTTAGGCTAAAATAAAAACACTTAAGTTCTATCTCATATTTATTCGTTAAAGACCAATAAAATCAAGTTATTTGCTATATTTTATGTTATAACAATTTATTTAAAAGCGTAATACATAAACATACCATAGGTAAATGCGTAATATATTAAAATTACATACCCTATTTTTTTAAATTGATTTGTCCATATATTTTTATCTAATAATGGATAAATAACAACTACAGCCATTAAGAACCATGACAAATAAGCAAACCTATTAGAAAAATTTGCTCTAATAATCATAATCCAAAACCCATTTGCAATAATGTATGTATGTAAAACATGGTCGTAAATAGCACTTTTATAGCCACTTACGTATTTGTAATATCTAGATAAAATTATTGGAGCTGCGCTGTAAATTAAAAAATCGTACCTAAACCCTGTCGATGCAAATTTACTAGTGCTAGAATTAGCCGATGTTAAATAAGTAGAAAACCGGTCATCTCCAAATCCGATACTCGCAAAAATATTTTCCCAAATGCCACCCATGCTTACCGAAAGAGCAATAGATAATATATAAAAGAAATAATATTTTTTCGTATCAGTAACGAAAAATGTACAGCAAAATGCAGCTATTGGCAAAAGCATACTGGTGTGAAAAGAATAAGACAAGAAAAAAAACAAGACCATTAAGGATGTGTTTTTTTTATAATAGGACATGGCGAGCACAAATAGAGAAGTGGCCATGCCATTTCTAATCCCGTTTACCCCATAGGCCCAAAAAGAAAAAGACCCAACAAAAAGCAAAAATGCAAAAAAATAATGCTTGGGAAACCAATTTCTACTTGCTATATATAACGGGATAATGTAAACACAGGCACAAACAAAAAAGAACATTTCCAATGTCATGGTTTTTGTACAAAAGAGTAAAAAATAAGAGAACCCGTAATCGCTATCAATCACATAAGTACCATTTAAATACCTTTTAAAGATATGAGCATAGGTAGTCATATCAATAAATATACCATGTATGGGACGAAACCCAATATATATCAGTAGTGTAATGAGTAAAAATAATGCGGCATTTCTATTAAATGAAAATGTTTTGGGCTCTATAGGCTTTAAAACTAGAGTATGAAAAAAAGTTATTATACAAACAAATAACATGAAATGATGATATATGTCATAATAATATTTAATAGGAACAAAATCTAACATGTTTAATAAATTAACTTTTATTGCCACTATAAAGCTTCTCCAATAGCTTTACACTTACATCAATATCAAACCCTTTGGATTTTAATACCTTATTTCTCTCAAATGGACTAACACGTTCTTTTTTAAGTATATTTTGCATTAAACCTAGCCATTCTTCGTTTGGTGATTTTAGGTCACAAAACTGTACTAAGCCCAATCCCAAATCTACCTCATTAGAAATACCATTTGAAATGAGCGCTGGAGTTCCTGCCGCTTGTGATTCGACTAATATTACAGGGAAACCTTCGTATAGCGATGGCATTAAAAGTAAGTTTGAATTGGCTAAAACCAAATCAATATCTTCTCTAACTCCTAAAAAAGTAATATTATTGGATAAACCCATTTTAGCTACTAATTGTTTTAGGCTGTTTTCTAAATGGCCAGATCCTGCAAACATCATATGAAAGTCTATATTGTTTTGCTTTAAATAAAACGCAAATTTTATGGAAAATTCATGGTTTTTCACGGGCATAAACCTCCCGATTTGTGATATTATTATAGTATTGTTCTTAATACTATTAATATTAAAAAAATTTTGAGTTTTCTTTTTTTCAGAATTTATAAACTTTGAAACGTCTATGGCATTGGGAATATATAAAATACTTTCTTGCCTAGGAAATAAAAAGTTGCTAGCTTCTAAACCACAAGCTATAAAGTCTGTAGATAGCCAAGAAATTAATACTTTCGAAGCTTTTTGATATAAATTTCTAATAAAGTTTGTATTATAAATATCTTGGGTTGAATGTGCATGTGATATCCTAATGGGCATACCTGCAAAAAATGCAGCAAATTGGTGTGACGCGTTTGCTAGCAATTGATGACAATGTACGGCATAAAACTGTCTGTTTTTTTTTAATAATTGGTATAACCTATAAGTTCTGATTATGGCGCTATGTTGTGGTATTCTATAAATTACACCTCCAAGTTCTTTTATTTCATCGTCGTAAGCGCAAGATTTATGGGTAAAGTAAACAAAATCAAACTGGTACTTACTTTTGTCAATAGCTCTATATAAATTCATTACCATAGTCTCAGCTCCGGCCCTATCCATTGTGCCAACTATATGTAAAATCCGCTTCATTCCTTATTTTTTTGAATTAATCTTATTATACAGTTCTTGCAAAATTTTATAGGATTTATAATAAAATTTTGGACTAGAAATTATAAGTTTGAATTTAAATGATACGGCACCGAAAAAATCATCATTTTTCTTAATTCTATTAATTAATTTCATGCCACTTTCCGGAACTTTGATATTAGACCTAGCTGCCAAATTTATTGTTTGTTCCGTTGTATGTGCTATAACTTTTGATAGGGTAGAAGCATAGGAGCTACTTATCTCTTTGGTGTTAAGCAAGTCTATTAACTTATTTAAAATATAAAAGCGATGCTCAATATTTTTACTTTTTATGTTATTAGCAATACTGCCTTCGCGAACTAAGTAGTGATAATATACATCTGGCATGGTATAACATTTTGAAGCTTTAATTAAAGCTCTTGGCGTAAACTCAAGATCTTCATATAATATGCCTTCTAAAAAAAGTAGGGCATTCGAATTTAAAAAATTTCTATTGTAAATGAATTTCCAGATGTAAAATAAATTGTTTAAATGGTTTGAAAAAAGCGCTTCGCCAGTTATGGCATCTGAAGTCTGTTCTGGCACGTAACTTTTCACAGCTTTGCCATGGTACCAAACATCATGCCCTAGCCATAAAATATCAATATTAGCGTTTAGCTTCTTTAAAATATTATCCAAACAATTATCTTTAATCCAATCATCGGAGTCAACAAACCATACAAACTCTCCAACAGCATGTTTTAACCCAGTATTTCTAGCGCCACTTAAACCTTTATTTTTTTGGCTTATTAATTTGATTTTTGGGTATGTGGTTTTTAATTTTTCAGATATTTCTAAACTATTGTCAGTAGACCCGTCGTTTACTAAAATCACTTCATATAAATCTTCAGGAATGTTTTGATTAAAGCAACTTACCACACATTTTTTTAAATATGGAGCTACATTATAAACCGGTATAACTATTGATAGTTTGGGTGCCATTTTATGCCTTAACGGTTTTTGTTATTTTGTTATACTTGGTTTCAATTAAGTTTATATCTATCACAGCCTCAGTGTCCCTAATTTCGGTTATTGCTTGTTTGATGTTTTTCAATTCAACATCTTCTATTAAACGGATATGAGGTGCAGAATTGATCCAAAAATAAGAAGATTTAATTTTATGATTATTATTTAAAAAAACTAGTGCCGGTGTACCTGTGATATAACAAAAAATCATGCCGTGTAACCTATCTGTTACCACCAATTCGGCTTTTTTGAAATCGTCCCAAATATGTTTTAGTTTTGTTACCCTGTTTTTTAAAGGCAACTTCATTCCTCCTACATGCGTGTCTCTCTTTTTAATAGTTTTAAATTCATTTGATAAATATTTGAAAATAGAATCTTCCTGTTTTTTTGTAAGCTTTTTTTCTTTGTCGTTACGCAAACATATTAAAGCCCCCTTTCGTTCAAATTTTGGTAGTGTTTGATTAAGCGATAAAACAATATCTGGAGTGAGTAAAGTTTTGTTTTTTGTAAAATGATTATTAAAATAATCATAAGATTTATGCTCTCTAGCAATTAGAGTTAAGTCTGGGTGTTTTGAATAAACATTTACGGCTTTTGTTAAAGCTTTTTTTCCTTCGTAGGTGTTTTTAAAATCTACAGTTTGTGGAAATGCAATGATTTTGTTGTCTTTAAAACATTTAATTACCAATTGTCTATAATATTCAATAGATTTATATAAATCTCCCATATTACCTCCTCCAACGGTAGTAACAATATCGCTAGGTTTTATTATTTTTTCTACACAAGCTATACCTTTTATTGTTTTGCTTATGGGTATTTCTGTAATTACATGGTCTGGGAACGACTTGGATAAAAACTTATGCTGCGCATAGGTTATCGCAACATCGCCAAGGTTGCCGTAGTCTGCAGCTAAAAAAACAAAAATATATTTTTTGTCTTCTTTACGTGTTTTAAGTGATAAACTTTCAAAAGGTTTATTTCTCAATAAAAATAATTGAATTTGAATTTTCCA
This sequence comes from Hwangdonia lutea, assembly GCF_032814565.1. Lineage (GTDB taxonomy): Bacteria > Bacteroidota > Bacteroidia > Flavobacteriales > Flavobacteriaceae > Hwangdonia > Hwangdonia lutea. The sequence goes on along the minus strand of NZ_CP136521.1, from coordinate 3,553,951 downwards.
GGTTAATGGTATTAATTTATTTACAAATGATATCATTTCTATTTTTATTTCACTTTATTAAACAATCTGTGGTGTAAATAAAACCAAATTGTAGGATGTGTCCAAAACTTACTGTCAAGATTATTGGTAATGACCTTACTGTTATTGTTCATTAAATCGTTTATAGCGCGTTTCATTAAATCGATACCTTTAGCTAACTGTAAATAGGTGTATGATACAAAATTATCATCGCGGTTAGTTTCAATTAAATCCTGATACAGTATTCCTCCCGTGTCTATTCCGGGGTCAACGAGGTGTACGCTTACTCCGCAATGCCCATCTTTATTGACTTTAGACCAATATGCCCCATGGATGCCCCTGTAAAGGGGAGTAAGACCTGCATGTGTATTAATAAAAGTACCATTTATAGAAGTAAGTACTTTTTTTGATATGATCCTAGTCCCGTTAACAATAACGATATCCGGATTTATTTCTTTTAAGGTTTTTATGCAAACTTCTGAGTTTGCTGATGGAACATTAATTAACTTTTCTTTTTCAACATCAGTAAAGGTTAACTTATTTTTTTCAATAATTTCATCAACTCTAGATTGACTTTCTTTTTTTAAAAAAGGAACCACTAGTTTTTGAAAAAGCACCTGACCAATAACTTTTACTAAGCCTAGCTTTTTAATGCGTCTTTTAATAAATTCTTTTCTGCTTTTAGGTTTTTCTAATATAACATGCGCTATGTTATATTCTGCTTTTAATCCATTGTATATGGCGTAAGATGAATGATCGCCTCCAACTAGCATAATTATTTTTTTTGACATAACCTATTTGTTTTTTTCAAGATTCATTATTTATTGTTATTAAAAAAAGGTAAAAATCTGAGCATTGATTTTAATAAAGATTTTTCATATTCAGTTGTCATAAATCTAATGAATATAAAAGCGTATATTAAACTGTAAATCATGGCACTACTACAAACTACCAGCAAGTTTTTTTCAGGCAAAAAACTACGTGTAAAAAGAAATATTAACGAAGTAGTTATTACAAATACCACAAAAAGAGGGTAAATCTCCTTGTAATACCTAAACATATCTAAATTCGTTTTTTTATTATAGTAAAAAATCATAATTATTCTTTCTAAAAACATAAAAAACACAATGGTTATAATCATTTCTAAAACACCAAATTTTTGTACTATAAAAAAACTTAGTATTGTTCCCGCGACTGTTAAAGAGAGAAGTAGTTTACCTCTATAAGCCAATAAATTTTTTGCTTCTAATATATTATTTGCAAAACCTTGTGAAAGAATAGGAGTCAAACCAAACATAATAATCATAGCATAATAATAAGCCGAATTATACTCTTCGCCAACCCAGAAAAAAACAAAATCTCTACCTATAATGATAAATGCACCAAAAATGTAAAATAAAACAAGGAGAATAATTCTAGATATTTTAATAAAAGTATTAGTTAATTCTTCCTTTGGAATATTTTTCACCGTCATTTGAATTGCTCTTGGTAAAAAAACCGAAGAAATAGCGCTCGAAAAAGCACCGTAATAGTTTCCTAAAGTTATACCCACAGCGTAAATTGCTACTATGGATGTAGAATAGTATAGACCAATTATCATTTGGCCAAATTGCCATCTTAATTGGTGCACTATAGCGAAAACAAATAACCAAAGCGAAAAACCCATTATGCTTTTAAATAGGGTTTTATCAATTTTGTGTATTTTAATTTTGACTTTTAATATTTTAAAGACAATGTAAATGTCTACACCTATAACCAAAAGATTCATGGCAGTATCTAAAATAACCAAGCCCACTGCATCTGCGCCATATAGGAGAATGACCACAACCAATATACTTCTTACTATATATCGAACTATGTTGGTTATTTTTGGTAGAATAAATTCTTCGTAGCCATAACAAATTCCGCTAAAAGCCCCACCAGGAAGTGAAATTGCTAAATTAAAAATTAATAACAGCATCATTACCTTGGCCTTTTCTATTTGATTTGGTGTTAAGGTTTCGCTATATAAATTTTCTAAATTGTAATATAAAATTAAACCTAAAACAGTAACAAGAATAGATATGCAGAAATACATTATAAAGCTATGGGCCAAGAAATTCTCTTCACCTTTTTTGTCACCTTCAGCCTTATATTTAGCCACAAAACGAACTATGGTATTGTTTAGTCCAAAATCTAAAACACTCATATAACCAACCAAAGCTCCAATCATGGTATATAAACCATATTCGGCGCTACCCAGCGATCGTATAATAAATGGGGTTAAGACTAAGCCAACTATGTTAGTTAAAAATATAATAACATAGGATAGAGCTGCGCCTCCTTTAAGTTGGTTAATTTTCATTAAAGTCTGTTACAATCTAAGTCTTTTAAAACACCTTTAACATCGTAAAGGACTCCGTCCTTATTTAGCATTGCTTTTATGTCTTCATTAAGAAACTCATTATGTGCCACGGTTAACACTATGGCATCGTACGTTTCTTTTGGCAACTTTTGTACGGTTTCCAAGCCATATTCATGCTTTACTTCTTCAGGGTTTGCCCAAGGGTCGTAAATGGTAACATCTGTTCCGAAGCTTTTTAATTGATTTATAACATCAACCGCTCTAGTGTTTCTTACGTCCGGACAATTTTCTTTGAAGGTAATCCCTAATGCCAACACTTTTGAACCTTTAATTTTTAGATCATTTTGTACCATGAGTTTAATAACTTCTGAGGCTACATATTGCCCCATACTATCATTAACTCTACGGCCTGCTAAAATAATCTCTGGATGATACCCAACTTCCTGGGCTTTTTGTGCTAAATAATAGGGATCTACACCAATACAATGACCGCCAACAAGCCCTGGTTTAAAAGGTAAAAAATTCCATTTTGTTCCAGCTGCTTCTAATACGTCGTGCGTATCAATATCCATCAGGTTGAAAATTTTTGCTAACTCATTTACAAAAGCAATATTGATATCGCGTTGCGAGTTTTCAATAACTTTTGCTGCCTCCGCAACCTTTATTGTAGGTGCTAAATGTGTGCCTGCGCTTATAACACTGGCATAAAGGGCATCAATTTTCTTGCCTATTTCCGGTGTAGATCCTGCGGTAACTTTAAGTATCTTTTCTACCGTATGTAGTTTGTCGCCTGGGTTAATACGTTCCGGAGAATAACCGGCATAAAAATCGGTATTAAACTTTAGGCCACTTACTTTTTCGAGTACCGGAACGCATTCATCTTCTGTTGCCCCCGGAAATACCGTAGATTCGTATATAACAATATCACCCTTTTTTAAAACCTTACCTACCGTTTCGCTCGATTTATATAAAGGCGTTAAGTCTGGTCTGTTATTTTTATCAACTGGTGTAGGTACCGTTATTACGTAATAATTGCAATCGCTTATGTCGTCTAAACTGGATGAGCAAAACAATCCTAAATTGTTATTTGGTTTCGTTTTTAATACAGCCTGCAGTATGTCTTCTTCCACTTCTAAAGTAGCATCTTTGCCTTGTTGCAACTCGTTTACTCGGTTTTGGTTAATATCATAACCTACAACATTGTATTTAGTTGCAAAAAGTCGTGCTAGTGGCAAACCCACATATCCTAAACCTATAACTGCTATTTTAATATCTTTCATTTTAATATTTAGATGGTATAATAATTATTTTAAATTTTCCCAATACCAACGAACGGCTTCTTTTAAGCCATCACTTATATTGTATTTTGGGTTATAACCTAGTAATTGTTTTGCTTTATCAATAGAGGCTAAAGAGTGCGGGATATCGCCAATTCTATTGTCTCTGTGTTTGATCTCAATATCGTTAATGGCCGCATCGTACTCCGATAAATAGGCTTTTAACAACGTGGCCAATTCTAATAAAGTTGTGCGCTCTCCATAAGCTACATTGTACACATTATTTAATGCTTCTTGGTTGTTGGTAGTCATGGCATTAATGTTCATTTGAACCACATTGTCTATATATGTGAAATCTCTGGAATAGCTTCCATCACCATTTATTACGGGAGATTCGTGACTTATAAATTGTTGAACAAACTTCGGAATCACTGCAGCATATGCACCATTGGGGTCTTGTCTTTTTCCGAATACATTAAAATAGCGTAAACCAATGGTGTCTAAATTATAAGTGCTATGAAAGATATCGGCATATAGTTCATTTACATATTTGGTAATGGCGTAAGGCGATAGTGGTTTTCCTATAACATCTTCAACTTTTGGTAGCGCTTCGTGGTCGCCATAAGTTGACGAACTAGCTGCATATACAAATCGCTTAACGCCAGCGTCTCTTGCAGCAACCAACATGTTTAGAAAACCAGAAACATTTACATCATTCGTTGTAATGGGATCGTTTATGGATCGTGGTACCGAACCTAATGCGGCTTGGTGCAATACATAGTCCGCACCTTTGCACGCTTTATAGCAATCTTCAAGGTTTCTTATGTCGCCTTCAATTAAATTAAATTTGTTGTTGTTTAAAAATGGCTCAATGTTATGTCTTTTTCCAGTAGAAAAATTATCTAAGCAAGCCACTGTAACATTATGGTTTAATAAGGTTTCACAGAGATTAGAACCAATAAAACCAGCGCCACCGGTAATAAGCACATGCTTCCCTTCTAATGTTTTTATTTGTTGTTTGGTCATTATGAATTTGGGGTATGTTAGAATTTATTAATAGCCTCGCAAATATGAAAAAAATAAATGTAAAGTGGTTAACTATTTATATCAATACCTTGTTTTTACCGATGAAATTCAATTTTATGCTAAAAACATCGATTAAAGTATAGCTAAACATTATTTTATAAGCCAAAAAAGTATTTTTGTAAGACATTATATATGCTATTTTCCTCTCAGGTTACATAGGCTTCGTACAGCAATATTATAAAAAACATTTTACACCTATCGATAATGTGTTATAGTTTAGCTACCAACGAAATCTATAAGTGTATTTAACCGATTTTTATTATTGTTTTAGCGAATTAAGCGAACACTATGGTTGTTACATTAAAACAATCATTAAATTTACAACGTATTTAAAAATTGAATTGATTAATAGCACATTAATTTAATATAAAAATAAAATTTAAAATCGTTACATAACTCTCAATGTTAATTTAAGTATTTATAAAGTATATAATACAGATTAATATTTTTTAAACGTTATTTTTTTAAGCAACAATAATGAGCTATACCATTATATTATTGATTCTGTTTTTTACAAGAGAGGGATTCACCAGAAATCATTATACCTTTTATAACTATGGTTGTTTATTTAGCTACCACAGTTTTTTGTGTGTAAACTTAACAAGGTCTAAGAATGTTAACTAAAACCAAAATATATTTATCATCACCTCATATGGGAGGCTCAGAGCAAAAATTTGTAAATCAGGCTTTTGATACAAATTGGATAGCGCCGTTGGGACCCAACGTAGATGGTTTTGAAAACGATATAAAAAATTACTTGGGTGGCAATAATGAAGTTGCCGCTTTAAGTTCTGGCACTGCTGCTATACACTTAGCATTACAGTTGTTGGGCGTATCTAAAGGCGACGAGGTTTTATGTCAAAGTTTCACGTTTTCAGCCTCAGCTAATCCTATAGTGTACCAAGGCGCCACACCCATTTTTATAGATAGTGAATCGGACACGTGGAATATGTCTCCCGATTTACTGGAAATTGCTATTAAAGATAGAATTGAAAAATTTAAAAAGCCGAAAGCCATAATAGCTGTTCATTTATACGGCATGCCGTATAAAGCCAAAGAAATAAATGAAATTTCTGAAAAATATGACATCCCAGTCATTGAAGATAGTGCAGAAGCATTGGGAAGCACCTATTTTAACCGAGCATGCGGAACACTTGCTGATTTGGGAATCTTATCTTTTAACGGCAATAAAATAATAACAACTTCAGGCGGCGGCGCACTTATAACTAAGAATTTAGAGTTAAAGAACAAAGCTGTCTTTTTATCAACACAAGCAAGAGACCAAGCGCCGCATTATGAACACTCATCTATAGGATTCAACTATAGAATGAGCAATGTTTTGGCTGGCATTGGAAGAGGGCAAATGGAAGTGATTGATGATAGGGTAAAGGCTAGAAGAGCAAACTACGAGTATTACAAAGCAAATTTATCAAAATTTGACACCATAGAATTTGTAGAAGAACCACAAGGATTTTTTAGCAATAGATGGATTACATGTATCAAAACCAACTCTTTTAACACACGCGAAGCCATAAGACTAGCTCTACTGGAAGACGATATTGAATCTAGACCCTTGTGGAAACCCATGCATATGCAACCCGTTTTTAAAGAAAGCTTGTCTTATACCGACGGTACATCTGAAAGACTGTTTAACAACGGGCTTTGTTTACCGAGTGGGTCGAATTTAACCGAAAATGATTTAGAACGCATTCTGAATGCCATAATTAAAACTCTCAACAAATGATAAAAAATTACTTTTCACATTATTCACAGAAATATGCGTCAAAATGGCTGGTGCTAGGGATTGATTTAACCATAGTTTTATTAACATTTTTTGCTACATATTTTATAAGGTTTAATTTCACTTTTGATTTTGACATAAATCAGTTTTTATTTCAAATACCTTTTTTATTAGTAATTGCTACTTTTAGTTTTTTTGCTATTGGTTCATTTAAAAGTGTAATTCGCCACACCGGATTTACAGATGTTGTTAACCTATTCAAATCCATCACATTAATGTCTTTATTCGCCATTGTGTTTGTTTTGGTAAACAGGATAACTAATGTAATTCCAGGATTTACCATTCCGTTATCCATTATAGTAATGCATGCGCTGTTGAGTTTTGTTGCGTTAAGCTCTAGTAGATTGTTATTTAAAATGGTGTACAAATCAATAAAATGTAAATTGTCTACTTCAAAAAGGGTACTTATTTATGGCGCTGGAGAATCTGGAATAATTACCTACAACGCATTGGTTAGTAATTTAAGCTCAAGATTTAGTGTTGTTGGTTTTATAGATGATGATGTAAAGAAGAATGGGAAGTCTATTAATGGTGTGCCAATTTTCCCAAAAAACAAAGTCACTAAATCATATATCGTATCTAATTCCATTGATGAAATTGTAATTGCTTGCCAATCTATTGATTCAAACAAATTGTTGAAATTGATTGATTGTTTAATTGATTTAGATATAAAAATCACCAAAGTTCCACCAATAGAACAATGGATAAATGGCGAACTAAGTGCAAAACAAATAAAACAAGTACAAATTGAAGACCTTTTAGGAAGGGCTCCAATTGAAATAGATAATCCCAATTTATTAAATGAATTTAACGGCGAAACTATTTTGGTAACTGGAGCCGCAGGTTCTATTGGTAGCGAAATAGTAAAACAATTATCTAATTTCGATGTAAAAAAATTAATTCTTGTAGATCAAGCAGAATCTGCTTTATACGATGTACAGCAAGATTTAAAACGAAACGGAAAAGAACACTTCATTACAGCTATTGTTGCAGATATAAGAGATGGCTTAAGAATTGATAGTGTTTTTCAAGAACACAAACCAACTATGGTTTTTCATGCTGCGGCATACAAACACGTGCCATTAATGGAAAAATCGCCATACGAAGCGATAAAAATAAATGTTAATGGAACAAAGCTTTTAGCGGATACGGCATCACGTTACAATGTTAAAAAGTTTGTTTTTGTATCTACCGATAAAGCTGTAAACCCAACTAGCGTTATGGGCGCCACAAAACGAATGGCCGAAATGTATATTAGTTGTCTACAAAAAGAAAGTAAAACTAAATACATTACAACAAGGTTCGGAAATGTTTTAGGTTCCAATGGATCGGTAATACCGCTGTTTAAAAAACAAATAGAGAATGGTGGGCCATTAACCTTAACCCATAAAGACATAACGCGTTATTTTATGACCATACCTGAAGCATCCCAACTTGTTTTAGAGGCGGGCACAATGGGAAAAGGTGGTGAAATATTTATTTTTGATATGGGAGAGTCTGTGAAAATTTACGATCTTGCTAAAAATATGATTAAATTGTCTGGATTAAGATTTCCTGAAGATATTGATATTGATATTACTGGATTACGACCAGGCGAAAAACTTTATGAAGAATTATTAGCTAATGGCGAAAATACACTATCTACTTATCATAAAAAAATAATGATAAGTAAAACAAGGGAGTTGGAGTACAGTAAAATAAAAGCTGATATTGAAGAGCTTTGCATAACAAATCGTTTTCAAAACAATAATATTGTTATGAAAATGAAAAACTTAATACCGGAGTATAAATCCAATAACTCCGATTATGAAAAATTCGACAAAAGAGTTCAAATTTATAAAAAAGCAAAAGGATATATTGGTAAGAAAAAAAACAAAACAATCATTAATCTTTAATTAATTATAGTTTTTGTTTATACCCCAAATTTAAATTAACATGACAATATTTAAGTTAAAAAACAACCTAAAGGTAATTAGCTTTATAATCGTAATTGCATTTTTATCCTCATGTGTTGCAAAAAAAGAAGTTGTTTATTTTCAAAACGCAAAAAACTTCGAGACAATAGTCGATACAGATACATTTAGAGCAAAACTAAAAATTGGCGACATAGTGAGTATCTATGTTTCTGTTATGACGGCAACTACTCCTGAAGGAACCGTAATTGACCCTGCATCCCCCTTTAATTTAGTTAGACAAGGAGGTTCTGGTACTGCTAATTTTGTCGACTATCTAATTGATGTTGATGGTAACATTGATTTTCCCGTACTAGGTAAAATAAAGTTGGTTGGTTTAACCATAGAAGAGGCCAAAAATCTTTTTAAAGAAAAATTTGCTCAAGGCGAATTACTCAAAGATCCAGTTATTATTATGCGAGTTCTAAACTTCAGGGTTACTATTTCTGGCGAAGTAAGGTCTCCTGGCGTTTATCCTGTAACAGGTGAGCGCGTATCTATTTTAGAAGCATTAGGTATGGCTGGCGATTTAACTATTAAGGGAAGAAGAGACAATGTTATGGTTATTCGAGATTTTAACGGCACGAAAACCATTACATATATAGACTTAACAACAAAGGAAGTCTTTAATTCTCCGGTCTATTATTTAACCCAAAATGATATTGTGTATGTAGAACCTAACAACTCAGCAATCAGTGCTGCTTCTGGAGATACTAGAATAGGCACAATTATTAGCATTACCTCCTTTATTTTAACTACAGCTCTTATTTTTGTAACTAGAAGAAACTAATTTTTATGATTACAAATGATAATAAATTAAATAACGATATTGATTCGGAAGGATTCAATTTAAAAAAAACGATTTCCATTTACGTGAAGCAATGGAAATGGTTCTTGGTTAGTATATTAATATTTCTTTTTTCAGCATTTATCTATCTTAGATATACGACACCAGAATACGCAGCATATTCAAAAATCATGATAACTAGTGATTCTGACGGAAGTTCGGGAGCCGGTGCATTTAAGGATCTTTCAATATTTGTGGAAAAAGAAGAGGCGGCCGTAGAAGATGAAATACAAGTAATTGCTTCTAGAAGTTTCATGCAGAATATTGTTAAAAGCCTTGGTTTAAATGTGCAATATTTTACAAGAGGAAGAATATATGAGTCTGAGTTATACAAAAGCTCTCCCATAACAATTGATTTTATTGCCACAGATTCAATTATAAGCAATACCGGTTATAATTTTTTTATCGATATAACCTCAGAAACAGATTTCACTTATAGAGTATCAGAAGATGACACTCCGAAAAAAGTCGTTTTTGGTGAAACAATACCGACGCCTTTCGAAGGGATGATTATTACACCCAAATCCAATGTAAAAAACTATATCGGTAAATCTATTAGAGTAAAGCTAACTCCAGTTGAATATGTTTCAGCTGCATTGAAAAGAAAAATATCTATTGAGCCCTATTCAAAATCATCAAAAGTACTCGTTATAAGTATAACCGATCCGGTTCAATCAAAAGCTATTGAAATTTTAGATTTTCTTATTGAACAATATAATATTTCTACTTTAGAAAAAAAGAATCTTAAATCTATAAACACAGCAAAATTAATAGATGAACGTGTTGAGTTAATTGCAGAAGATTTAATGAGTGTAGATAGTAGCATTGTAAGATTTAAAACGGGTAATAAAATTACAGATGTGGCATCTGAAGCTGGATTGTTTATGTCAACCAGTGCACAAAACGAACAACAATTAGACGAAGCCATGACTCAAATGCGTTTGCTAAATTCTGTTAGCGAATCTTTAAACGATGATTCTTTTGATGCCATACCGTCTAACTTGGGCGCAGGTGACCCTGCTATTAGTGCGTTATCGTTAAAATATAACGAATTAATCCAAAGACGTAACACGCTATTGGAAATTGGTGCAGGCAAAAAAAACCAAACAGTTGTTCAGTTTGAACAATCTTTAAACGATATTAAAGAAGATTTAAAGAACAGCGTAGAAAACTCAAAGAAATCTTTTAGAATTCAGCTTAACAGTTTAGAGAATCAATCTAATAGAATTAATTCTAAAATAACTGCGGTTCCAGGTCAACAAAGTAAATTACGCTCCATTGAACGTAAACAAGGTATTAAAGAATCCATTTATTTATACTTGTTGCAAAAAAGAGAAGAGGCTATAATTTCTCAAACATCTACATCTCCTAATTTAAAGGTTATAGATAGTGCTTATGCTATCGGCAAACCAGTATTTCCAGACACTAAGATGGTTTATATTGGCGCTATGTTTTTAGGATTTCTATTGCCATTTGGTGTTATTTATGTTTCAGATTTATTGGACACTAAAATTCACAATAAAGAAGATTTAAAAAGAGATATAAATAACATAACCATTTTAGGAGAAATACCTAGGATAAAAACTAATAAGGTTTTAGTTGAAAGAAATGACCGTTCTATATTGTCAGAATCATTTAGAATTTTACGAACAAATTTTGATTACATAAAACGCTCAAGGAAAGTAAAGGAGTATAATAATGTGGTTTTTGTTACGTCAACCATCAATAGTGAAGGAAAATCTTTTTTTAGTATGAATATGGCACTTACACTTGCTAATACCAATAAAAAGGTATTGTTAATAGGTGCCGATATTAGAAATCCTAAATTGCTTATGGGACTTGATAATAAAAAGAAAGACGATTTGGCACAAGTTGGATTAACTGAATATTTGATTGATAAATCTATAACTACAAAAGAATCTATAAACACATACGACATCAATGGTAATAAACTTGATGTATTATTATCCGGCAAAGTACCGCCAAATCCAGCAGAATTATTGATGAGCGATAGAATGAAGCCTCTTTTCGACGAGGTTTCGGCACAATACGATTATGTTATTGTGGATACAGCTCCCGCAATGCTAGTAACAGACACGCTGTTGTTTAGCCAATATGCAGGACACACTATTTACTTAACACGCGCAGACTATACCGAAAAACGCATTTTAAATTTCGCCAAAGAATTACACGCTGAAAACAAACTTAACGGGATGATGCTAGTAGTTAACGATGTTAAACAATCTAATTTTGGCTACGGAGCCAAATATGGTTACTACGGCGCTAAGAAAAAGAAAGGTTTTTTTAGAAAATGGACTTAAATAACTGAAAACGTACTACAAGTATTTTTAATAACATTAGCAAGCTTTTTAGCTAAATCCTCATGAAGGGTTAAGTTAGAAAGCTTTTCTATGTGATCAGCATGATGTGTGTCGGTCGCCACAAAATCTATCAATTGTTCTTCAATTAAATAATGTGCTGTTTTCTCAACATTCTTGCCGTAATGCTCGCTTAGTGATAATAGGTTAAGCTGAAAAAAACATCCCAATTGTTTCAATTTTAAATAATACCCTTTAGTATTGTGATAAAACGGATAACGCTCTGGATGTGCCAGTATAGGTAAGTAACCTTTACTTTTAATTTTAGAAATGATTTCCTCCAAATTAATCGGTGGCTGAAAATAAGACATCTCAATTAACAAATAATTCCCTTTAAGCGTAAATAATTCCTGCGTTTCTAATTGTTTTTGAAAATTATCATCCAACATGTATTCTGCAGCAGGATTGATGGTTATTTCAGACAACATTTTAGAATCCAAAGCGCCTAATAATTTTTGATAAGCATTGCCAATGGTTTCATCGGTATTTGGATAAAAATCCTGCATTACATGTGGTGTGGGCATAAATTGTTTAACGCCTAGTGCTTGTAAACCTTTAATCAAATCAATGGATTCCGATGTGTTTTTTGCGCCATCGTCAATGCCCGGTAAAATATGGGAATGTATATCAACAAAACCTTCTAATAAATCTTTAAGGAATACTTTTTTAGAAAAAAAATGGAACATGAATTAGTAGGTGTGTTTTAAAGGAAAACAGGGCTTACTCTTCTTCGTCTTCAAAGATTGTGGGTTCAATAGCATCATCAACTACAACATTGCCTAAATCGTCTACCTCAATATTGTCGTTATCAAAATTAGTCATCGTGTAATGTAACTTGCTACTTACTTTAACCAAATAAATGGCGTCTGGTGTTTTAACTTCAATGGCTTCAATTATTTCGTTTCTGTGGTTTTCAAAAGTAATAATGTCGTCATCTCCGTAGCCATCTGGAAATTTTTCAGTCAAAAGATTTAAAACTTCCGGAGTTAGTTTTTTATAATCAACTATAATCCTTTTCATGATTAAAAATTTTGGTTGATAATTACATGTCTTTGCGATTGTTATAAAATTACAAAAAAATAAATTTAGCTCGCATAATATTCAAAAGCATCAATTATAATGGCATCATCCACCAAACAATCAATTTTAGGTACGCCAATTTTTTCAAGCAACACAAAGTTTATGTTGCCGTGATTGTTTTTCTTGTCGTATTTTAAAAGATCTATAATACTGTGATATTCGCTTTTATCAATGTCTACTTTGTCGTAATAACTTAAAAACAAGGTTTTGATGTCCGCGGTAGTTTGCCTCGGGAAACCAACTAATTCGGTGGAAATATAGCTTGCTAAAATCATTCCAACAATAATGGCTTCGCCGTGTAAAAGTTCCTTTTTATTAGGATTGCTTAAAAAATAAGATTCTATTGCGTGACCCAATGTGTGGCCAAAATTTAATGTTTTTCTGAGGCCATCTTCAAAAGGATCTGCTTCAACTACATTTTTTTTAATGATTACCGATTCGTAAATCAACTCATCTAAATTATCAGCGGACAACTTCGATAAATCTTCAAATTTATTCCAATAGCTTTTGTTGCTAATCAACCCGTGCTTTAGCATTTCGGCTAAACCAGAGCGCATTTGATTTTGTGGCAATGTCTGTAAATATTCGGTATCAATAAGCACTAAATCGGGAGTGCTAATAACCCCAATTTGGTTTTTTAAATGTCCTAAATCTACACCGGTTTTACCGCCAACAGAGGCATCAACCATCGATAATAAAGAAGTTGGTACATTAACATAGGCAATCCCTCTCTTAAAAGTTGATGCCACAAAACCGCCTAAATCTGTAATAACACCACCACCAATATTTATAAGCAGGCTTTTTCTATCGGCATTTAAATCAGAAAGCGTATTCCATACGCCAGTGCAGGTATCTATAGTTTTGTGTTCTTCGCCAGATTCAATTTCAATAATTTCAATGACGGCATCGGTTTCTAATTTTGCCAAAAAACGTGGCAAGCAATAGGCGTGTGTATTCTCATCTACTAAAATAAAAATTATAGAAAAGTTATTTAATTTAAGATGCTCATTCAGTGAAGTATAACAAGCTTCATTGAAATGAATTATTGAATCATTTGCGGTAATCGATTTCATAAAAAATAATACGGTTAAATAAAGCAGTGAAATTAAGGAGTTTTTATATAAAATGATAACGAACACTTAATTATATTTGTGCAAAATTTTATAGATAATGCAAAAAGTTGACCCTATTTTTGAAAATACCGAAATAGCATTCGCGCTAAAAAGCGACTCAGAATTGGAGCGCGCTTATTTTTTGTTTAAAATGATTTCTATAGAACCCTTGGTAAAAATAGGAACCGCGGCAACCAATTTTGCCATAAAGGCTCATTTACCGATTGAAGGGCTAATTCGCTCTACTGTATTCGACCATTTTTGTGGTGGCGTAAATGAAGATGATTGCTTGCCCGTTATAGAAAGAATGTATGAAAAAGGCGTGAGTTCTGTTTTAGATTACTCGGTTGAAGGCAAAGAAAATGTAACCCAATTTGATGCGGCATTGAAAGTGGTTCTTAAAATTATAGATTTCGCAAAAGAAATTGATGCTATTCCAATTGCGGTATTTAAGCCCACTGGTTTTGGTCGGTTTTATTTATACGAAAAGATAAGCAAAGGTGAAACTTTAACCGATTTGGAGCAGGAAGAATGGGATAGGGTAGTAAACAGATACGATGCCGTTTGCAAAAAATCGAAGGAAAATGATATTGCCATTTTAATTGATGCCGAAGAAAGTTGGATGCAAGATGCGGCTGATGATTTGATTACCGACATGATGCGGAAATACAATACCGAAAAGCCTATTGTTTTTAATACCTTACAAATGTACCGACACGATAGATTAGACTTTTTAAAAAAGCAACATGCCTTAGCTAAGAAAGAAGGATTCTTTTTGGGTTATAAATTAGTACGTGGCGCTTATATGGAAAAGGAAAATGAACGGGCTCTAGAAAAAGGCTATCCAACACCTATTTGTGAAAACAAACAAGCCACAGATATTAATTTTGATGCCGGCCTCAGATATGTTTTAGATAACCTAAACGATATATCACTATTTTCTGGAACGCACAACGAGGAGAGTTCGTATTTACTAATGCAGCTTATGCAAGAGCACGGTTTGGAAAATAACGATTCGCGTGTGTGGTTTGGACAGCTGTACGGGATGAGCGATCATATTAGTTATAATTTGGCAGACAGGGGTTATAACGTAGCAAAATATATGCCTTTTGGCCCTGTTAGGGATGTGATGCCTTATTTGATTAGGCGCGCCGAGGAAAACACATCGGTTGCCGGACAAACCAGTAGGGAACTTAATTTATTGGCCAAAGAAAAGAAGCGCAGAAAACAAAAATAATTATATAACCTCCTGTGCATTTTGGCAGAATTCTGTCAATTCGAGTGAATTTTACGATTGAAATGAGTGAAATTTGTATCGAAAATAAGAATTTTTGAACCATAAATGGGTTCTCGATACAATTTTTCGTGCCTCAAAATCACTCGAACTGACATATTGAAATTATTTTCATTCAAAATGCACAACGGGTTTATATATACTTTTTAAGCGTTGATTTAATTTCTGAAATGGAATTAGAAGGCGAAAGTTTAAACAATTCATCAATATTCATAGGTTTTAAAGCATCTTCTTTATTGATTTTTACATGCATTATATCTTTATGGGATGTTGGTATTAATGATTCGTTTTTTGAAACTATGTTCTCATGTAATTTTTCCCCAGGTCTAATTTTCGTCATTTTAATAGCGATGTCCTCATTATAAAACGTCGTTAAGGTTTTGGCTAAATCCATTATTTTAATGGGTGTTCCCATATTAAAAGTATAAACCGAAGGATTAGAAGCTTCAAAAGCTGCTATTTCCAAAATCAAATTACAGGCCTTGTGTTTACAAATAAAATAGCGGGAAACATCTTTATTGGTTACAGTTAGCGGTTTCCCGGAATGAATTTGATTTAAAAACAGTGGCACCACCGATCCGCTTGAACCAAATATATTTCCAAATCGCGTAATGATGAATTTAGTTTGACTTTGGTTGTGTAATTGCAATAAGTAGCGCTCCGCAATGCGTTTTGTCATGCCCATGACACTAATGGGATTAACGGCTTTATCGGTAGAAATAAAAATGAATTTTTTAACCGCATACAAAATGGATAAATCTGCCAGTAACTTTGTGCCCATAATATTGAGCTTTACGGCTTCATACGGAATAGATTCCATTAAGGGCACGTGTTTGTACGCCGCCGTATGAAAAACAATTGTTGGTTGATGGGATTCAAAAATAAATTTCAAAGACGCCTTATCAGTAATGTTTAATATTATAAATTCTACATCTTCTGTTTTGCATTCTAATTCTTGTTGAAGTTCGTACAACGGCGATTCAGCAATATCAACCAAAATAAGTTTTTTGTAACGCGAATGCACGAGTTGCTTTGTAAGTTCGCTGCCAATGGAACCTGCTGCCCCGGTTATTAAAATAGTGTCGTTTGAAAAGTCTAAACTGCGATATTGTTTTTTAGAATTTGTGTTTGAATGAAGTAAACCGGAATCGTTAATTAATTGTTGAATATGATTAGAGACTGATGCATCCATGGGCTATTAACTTCAGTGAAACGTAGGCTTTTATAGAAATTTTATAGCTGCAAAGTATGAATATTTAGCTTTTGAAGCAAATAGCGATTAAAAGCATTCTATTTTGTAATCACTTTAATCACAGTCAAGAAAATAAGTTTTAAGTCAAAGAAGAAATTGCGTTTTTCAATGTACATTTTATTGAACCGTAGTTTGTCTGGAATTATGGTTTTAATGAAAAATTCCTCGGGGTTTTCCGCGGCTTTTAAAAGCTCGACTTCGTTTCGGTATTTTAACGATGCCAATCCTGTAATGCCGGGTCTCACTTTAAAAATCTTCATATCGTCCTCGTTATAAAAATTTACATAGTATCGCAATTCCGGTCTTGGACCAACAAAGCTCATGTCGCCTTTTAAAATGTTTATAAGTTGAGGGAATTCATCAATTTTATATCGTCTTAAAAAATAGCCGATTTTGGTTACACGTGAATCATGGTTGCCTAAGGTCAGCAAACCCTTTTTTTCAGATTTAGCATGCATTGTTCTAAACTTAAATATGTTAAAATCGACATTGTTTTTACCAACCCGATTTTGAATAAACAAAACAGGACCTTTGGAATCTAATTTAATTAAAATAGAAATTAATATTAAAATAGGAGCGAGGAGTAGTAATCCTATAAAAGAAAAAACCAAATCGAAAATGCGTTTTATCATTTGGTTTTTACCTTAGTTATGGTGGCAATACTATCGCAATTCTCAACAGTTAGCACAACTTCTTTGTCGTTATAATCGCCTTCAATCACATAAATACTGCAGGGTTTTTGCCGCGATTCACTTTTAGAAAAATCAATATCGCCTTTTTGTAAAACATGCCGTATGGCAGTGCTATCAGCAATAGTAGCATCACTATATTTTATAACTTTAGAATTGATATTCTTTAAAACCCTGGCATCTGGCCCATAATCGCAAGACACTTTTTTACCGTTTAAAAAAAAAGCCAAAATAATTAACCCTATCGAGAAACCTCCCAAATAGTAACCAATACGCTGTATTAATTTCATATACCAAAAAATAATATTTAATAAGGAAAGTTAGTTCTAAAATATGAGCAAATTAATATCGCTGTACTTTAAATCGAACCATTCGCCAACAGGTTTGCTGGTTAAAATTCCGTGGTAAAAATACAATCCATTTTTCAAACCTCTATCAAATCTTAGAGAATTTTCAATACCGCCCTCTTCGGCTATTTTTAGCAAATAGGGTGTAAAAATATTACTTATGGAAACGGAAGCGGTGCGTGAGTATTTTGCAGGGATATTTGGCACACAATAGTGTACCACATTATGTTTAATAAATGTTGGTTTTTTGTGTGTGGTAACCTCGCTAGTTTCAAAGCAACCGCCCATATCTATGCTAACATCAATGATTACTGCGCCTTTTTTCATGTGCTGCACCATGGCTTCGGTAACTAAAATAGGTGATCGGTTTTTTCCGCGTACAGCGCCAATTGCAACATCGCAGCGTTTTAAGGCTTTAGTTAAATTTTTTGGTTGTAATGTTGAAGTAAAAAGCGGACGACCAAGATTGGTTTGAATACTCCTTAATTTTGTAATGGAATTATCGAATATCTTTACATTGGCGCCCAAACCAATCGCGCTTCTCGCGGCAAATTCGCCCACAGTTCCGGCACCGAGAATAACCACTTCAACGGGTGGAACACCGCTTATATTACCAAACATCAAGCCATTGCCATCTGTACTATTAGATAGTAATTCGGCAGCAATTAAGGTAGATGCCGTACCAGCAATTTCACTTAAAGACCTAACGGCAGGATAAGTGCCATCTGCATCTCGAATAAACTCAAAAGCCAAGGCGGTTATCCGTTTTGATGCCAAGGCTTCAAAGTATGTTTTTTCCTGTGTTTTAAGCTGTAAAGCAGATATTAATATGGTTTGTGGGTTTATTAATTTTATTTGTTCCAAGCTTGGTGGTTCCACCTTTAAAATCATAGGACACGAAAAAACCTTGGCCGTATCTTTTGTGATTTCCGCACCGGCTTCGCTATAATCCTTATCACTAAAACTGGCACCTTCACCAGCTCCAGATTCCATTAAAACCTGATGCCCGTTGTAAACAAGTGCAGAAACGGCATCTGGTGTTAGGCATACTCTTTTTTCCTGATATGCTGTTTCTTTTGGAATTCCAATAAAAAGTTTGCCTTTTCGTTTTTCTATTTCTAGCATTTCCTCTTGAGGTAAAAGTTGTTGCTTCGTAAAAGGTGACAAGTATTTTGACATGGTTTGGTTTGTTAAATAAAAATGAAATTACAAATAATTTCTGATTGCTTTACACCGGAAGGAATTTTATTTTATAATTTTTGTAAGAAAAAAAATTGAAATTATTGTGGATTTTCCCCATTACTTTTTAGTATAATTATTTTATGTTTGTGTTTTAAATAGCTTATGATTTTCAAACCTACTCATTTTCTTTTATTTATTTTTTCTATTTCCTGTTTTTCCCAAGATTTTACTGTTAATGGATCTGTTAAAGATGATAAAAACACTCCAATAGCCTATGCCAATGTTGTTGTTATTGAAAATTCAGAAACACTGAATGATATTGTTAAAGGAACTTCAACCGATGAAAACGGAACATTTATTATTAGCAATTTAAAAGCTGGCAATTATACGTTTAAGGTTAGTTTTTTAGGCTATTTAACAAACTCGATATCTGTTGATATTTATAAAGACACGGCATTAAAAACCATTGTTTTAAAGGAAAACCTAGAAACGCTCGACGATGTTACCGTTGTTGCCAAAAGGCCCACGGTAAAAAGACTGGTTGACCGTTTAGTTTTTGATGTTGAAAATTCCACCTTATCAAATACCAATGTATTGGATGTTTTAAAGCACACTCCGGGTGTTTTGGTGCATGATGGCGGCATTACAATTAAAAATACCACGCCTACGGTTTATATAAATGACCGGAAAGTTCATTTATCATCAAGTGAAATTCAACAACTATTAGAGGGCACCTCGGCAACCAACGTTAAATCTATCGAGGTTATAACAAACCCACCGGCAAAATACGAGGCCGAAGGAGGCGCTGTTCTTAATATTAAAACCAGTAAAAATATTATTGCCGGATATAACGGCAGTGTTTTTGGGAATTACAAACAAGGTTCGGAATTTCCAAAATATGCCATAGGTACCAACCATTTTTTTAAAACGAAAAAACTAAATACGTATGTTAATTACAGTATAAATCCGAGAAAGGATTTTAGACATAACAACGAATGGTTGAATTTTACGGATAACACGAGTTGGGAAACCGATTTTAAAAGACGTCGAAAATCTGAGAACCAAAATATAAACGCCAATTTAGATTACGATTTTAACGAAAATAACAGTTTAGGTTTTTCAACAAACATTTTAATGGCGCCAAGAAAAGTCAGTAAAACAAACATAAATTCAATAACCGAAGTTTATAACATTTCCAAAGCATTAGATTCAACGTTTAATACATCAAATAATAAAGTAAGCGAAACTTTCAACTTTGCTTTTAACTTAGATTATATTCACAGATTTAAAAGAGCAGGAGAGAAGCTTTCTGTGAGTTTGCATTATACCGATTATGATTTTTCAGATTTTCAAGATGTGAATACCGGTTATTTTTTACCAAATAA
Source organism: Hwangdonia lutea (assembly GCF_032814565.1). GTDB lineage: Bacteria > Bacteroidota > Bacteroidia > Flavobacteriales > Flavobacteriaceae > Hwangdonia > Hwangdonia lutea. The sequence continues at coordinate 3,533,907 of NZ_CP136521.1, read as the reverse complement.
CAATACGGCTTTTAGGAACAATAAATTTCAAACATATTCCAGTCAAGAAATAAAACTAAACACGGGTCAAGTTGATTACGAGTTGCCCATTAGCGCCTCTGCACATTTTGAAGCCGGAGCAAAAATATCCAATATTAATTCAGAAAGCATATTAAATCAGTTTACTTTCGAAAACGGCGTAAAAACTGAAGACTTGCAAAATTCGGATACGTTTTTATACGATGAATTAAATTATGCGGCTTATACCAGTTACTCGAAAGATTGGGAGGCATGGAGTTTAAAATCTGGCCTTAGGGTTGAGTTTACAAATATTGAAGGCGCATCATTATCCACTAATCAAAAGAATGATAATAATTATGTTAAGTTGTTCCCTTCGTTTCATATTTTAAATAGACTAGACGAAAACAACGAGTTATATTTTAATTACAACAAGCGCATTCACAGACCCAGATATAGCCAGCTAAATCCTTTTAAATACTTTTTAAATGATAATGCTTATATCACTGGAGACCCGTTTTTAAAACCTCAGATTGATAATATATTTACTTTAGGCTATGTATTAAAAAACAAATATACTTTTGAAGTGTATTATACTTTTGAAAAAAATCCTACTTATCAGCTAGGGTTTCAAGACAATAATAACAATATCATAAAATACATAAACACCAATATTGACAGCAATATTTCTTATGGTCTAGATTTTACGACCTATACAAAAGTGCTGCCACGCTGGAATTTGTATGTACTATCGTCTTTATTTTATTATGAGAATAAGTTTTTTGCACTTGAAAGTGCCAATGAATTATTAACAGTAGATAAATGGTCTGTATATGCCCAAATTATTAATTACTTTTCTTTTTTAGAAGACAATAGTTTAACTGCAGATATCTCCTATTTGCACATTTCGCCTATTGTAGATGGTGCATCTCACGTTAGTTCCAGATCGGGGTTTGATGTGAATTTGAGGAAAACATTATGGAATAATAGAGCGTCTGTAAGTATTGGTGTTACGGATATTTTTAACACCCAAAACTTTACTCAAACAACAAAGTATTTGAATCAAGATGTGTTTTTTAAATCTAGAATGGAAAACCGATTGATTACTTTTGGATTCAATTATAAGTTTGGAAACTTCAGACTACGAACCAATAAAAAAGAAATTGAATTAGACGAGCGTGACAGATTGGGCAATACTACCAATTAAAAATATTGCTTTATTCTGGCCCAAAAGTTTTTAGGAGACATTTTAAATTCATCTTCTAGTTCTTCCAAAGATTTATTAGCCTCATTGATTTTATTGAATATTCGCGCTCTTATCAGATAAATTGAAGGGATAATTACAGCCATAACTGGTAATAAATAAATGATTTGATTTTCCTCTGCAAACCTTAAATCATCATTAAATACTTGAATTATTTGGAACACATACATGGCCATTGGCACCAATAAGGTATGGTACCACCAGTGTTTGCAAGTAAAAAACCAAACAAACAATAAGAATAAAGGGATAAACTTACCTACAAGAGTCCAACCAAGTACTTGTAAGCTTTCGTAGTAATTACTTTCATAAACACCAAAAAAAGTGTCCCAGGTTTTTACATCTGGAACACTTTTGTACATTGTAAATAGAAACGGTGTAATTGCAATAAGCGTAGCAACTATACTGCCTATAATTAACGGTTTTCTATCCGTGTCTTGGAACTTTGATTTTTGTTTTGTCAATTTTTGCTGTTTGTTGTGCATCAAGGTTGTACTGATTAGCAGACTGTGCTAAGAATAACATGCCTCCAAAAATTGCGATTGCCATTAAATACTTTTTAGTTTTCATTTTCTTAAGGGATTTAAATTAATTAATTATTTAATCCAAATGTAACTAATGACTATCTTGAAGATATTGCTTAAATGTTAAAATTATGTTAAAAACAATGTTTTTTAAAATTTTTGCTGTGGGTTTCCCGTAAATCTTCAAAATTTAGAGTGTTTATGCTATCTTTTCATTCAAATTATACGTTTAATTTAGACTGTCTGCTTTAATATTTATTCTTAAAATTCTTTTGTTTGTCTCATCAAAATCAATATGAATTGTATTGAAATCTTCAAATAAAACGGATTCAATTTTTTCTGGCCATTCTATTAATTTCCAATGTTCGGAATCCAAATAATCTTCTATTCCAAAATTGTAGGCTTCTTCAATATCGCTTATCCTATATAAATCAAAATGATAAATCAACCCATCATCAGTTTCATATTCATTAACAATTGAAAAGGTTGGGCTGCTAACTTCATCATTACTTCCAAGAACGTTAACTATGGCTTTTATCAGCGTTGTTTTCCCAACGCCCATATTACCATAAAATAATATAGTTTTACTGGTTGCATTTTCAATTATTTTTCTTGCAACCTTTTCAACGTCATTTAACTCATAGCTGATTTTCAATGGGTAACTATTTATTATGCAATGTTAATTAAAATTTTTATTAAAACCTAACTAAAAATGTATTTCATCGGTTTTTTTGGTATTACGTGGATTTTATTTTGGATTGAAAACTACAAACGGAATTATCATTTCCTCCAACGAAACACCACCATGTTGATACGTATTTCTGAAATAACTCACGTAGTGATTGTAATTATTTGGATAGGCAAAAAACAAGTCGCTTTTTGCAAAAATATAAGAACTACTCATGGTAATGGACGGTAAGTGAATGTTTTTTGGTTTTTTTGCCACCAATACATCTTTGTCATCATAAGTTAGGCTTCGTCCTGTTTTATAGCGCAGGTTTAAGCTGGTGTCTCTATCGCCAACAACTTTTGATGGGTTTTTAACATTAATTGTACCATGATCTGTAGTTAGCATAAGCTTAAATCCGAGTTGTTGGGCAAGTTGAATCATTTCCAATAATGGCGAGTTTTTAAACCAGCTAAGTGCCAACGACCGATATGCTTTATCGTTGGACGCGAGTTCTTTAACCACTTCCATTTCGGTTTTAGAATGCGATAACATATCAACAAAATTATAAACCAACACCGTTAAGTCGTTATTTTTCAGTGAATTGAAATTTTCAACTAATTTTTTACCGGTTTTTAGATTTGTTATTTTATGGTATTCGTAATTTAAATGATTAAGTCCCAAGCGTTTCATTTGGCTTTCTAAAAACTCTGCTTCGAAAAGGTTTTTGCCTCCATCATCCGTATCATTTTTCCAATACTGCGGAAAAAGCTTTTCCATATCGCTTGGCATCAATCCTGAGAAAATAGCATTTCTTGCGTATTGCGTTGCGGTTGGTAGAATACTGAAAAAGGCATCTTCAGATGCTTTTTTGTAATAATTATTAATGATGGGCTCGAAAACCTTCCATTGGTCGTAGCGCAAATTATCGATTACTACTAGCAGTGTAGGTTGTTCTTTTCTTAACTGTGGCGCAATTTTTTCTTTAAACAGCGTATGCGACATTATGGGCGCTTCTGTATTTGGTTGAAACCAATCTGTGTAATGTTTTTCTATAAACTTGCCAAACTGAATGTTCGCTTCATTTTTTTGGGATTCTAAAATTTCGAACATACCAGCATCTTCAATATCTTCTAATTGAATTTCCCAATAAATGAGTTTTTGATACAGACTTACCCATTCGTCATACGAATTAACCATGGACAAATCCATAGCTATTTTTCTAAATTCTTGTTGATAGTTAGATGTTGTTTTCTCTGAAACCAATCTGGAATGGTCCAAATTCTTTTTTAAGCTTAATAATATTTGGTTGGGGTTAACGGGTTTAATCAAATAATCGGCTATTTTGTTACCAATAGCTTCTTCCATAATATATTCCTCTTCGCTTTTGGTAATCATAACTACAGGAAGGTTGTCTTGCTTCTCTTTAATTTCGTTTAAGGTTTCAAGACCGGTTAACCCCGGCATGTTTTCATCTAAAAAAACAATATCAAACTTTACATCATCTAAAATATCAATAGCTTCGCTGCCACTGTTGCAGGTAGTAACTTTGTAATTTTTCTTTTCTAAAAATAATATATGTGGTTTAAGTAAATCAATTTCATCATCAACCCAAAGTATATTAATTGTGCTCATATAGTTATATTTGTAAATATTTAATTAAAAAGTAAAGTTTGAACAAACTTAAGATATTAAACGACCCAATTTACGGTTTTATTACCATACCAAATTCATTAATATTTGATTTAATACAGCACAAGTACTTTCAGCGTTTACGCAGAATTACTCAAATGGGTATGTCGTATTTGGTGTATCCGGGTGCGCATCACACGCGTTTTCATCACGCTATTGGATGTGTGCATTTAATGCAACAAGCGGTTAATGTGCTTCGTTTTAAAGGGGTTGCCATTTCAAAACCTGAAGAAGAGGCCCTTTACATTGCCATTTTGTTGCACGATATAGGGCACGGGCCATTTTCTCACGCCATGGAACACAGCATTGTAAACAACGTGTCGCACGAGCAAATTTCACTGCTTTTTATGGAGCGTTTAAACGAAGAATTTAACTCAAATTTAACGTTGGCCATTAAAATTTTTAAAGGCGAGTACCACAGAAATTTTATGTGTGAATTAATTTCGGGGCAACTGGATATGGACAGAGCCGATTATTTAAAACGCGACAGTTTTTATACCGGCGTTGCCGAAGGTAATATAAATAGTGAGCGCCTTATAACCATGCTTAATGTGGTAAATGATGAGTTGGTTGTTGAAGAAAAAGGCATTTACAGTGTTGAAAAATTTATAGTGGCCAGACGGCTTATGTACTGGCAAGTGTATTTGCACAAAACAGGATTGGTAGCCGAACAATTATTGATTCGGGTATTAAAACGCGCCAAAGAATTAACGAGCTTAGGTGTAAATTTGAATGCCAGTAAATCGCTTCAATACTTTTTGCATCATGAAATTACGCTAGAAAACTTTAATGAAGAAACCTTGAATATATTCTCTCATTTGGATGATTACGATATTATTTCGGCCATGAAAGAATGGCAGTATCACGACGATTTTGTGCTGCGTAATTTATGCGAAATGATTATTAACAGGGATTTGTTAAAAATTAAAATGAAAAACAAGCTGATTATAAAAGACAAGCTTGAAAAACACATTCAAAAATTAATAAAAAAGTATGCGATCTCAAAAGAAGAAGCGGCCTATTTTGTGTTTACGGGCAGTATTTCCAATCAAGCGTACCAATTAAAACATCAAAACATAAACATACTGCACAAGTCCGGCAAAATTGAAGATATTGTAAAGGCATCCGACCAGTTAAACCTTAAAGCTTTATCAAAACCAGTTACAAAATACTACATCTGTTATCCAAAAGCACATATCACACCCAAAAAACAATAGATGACAGCACATGAAAAACTTTAGCACATTTTTCCTATTTTTGCGGTAATCTAAAAAACAACAAATTTTAAAGTGTGAAATGAGCATAATCAAAACATTAATTATAAATAATATTTTCTCTATGCGAATGACATCTGGCTTTATAATCAAATTACTTTTTAACAGATGAAATTTACAGCTCAACAAATAGCAGAATTATTAGAGGGCGAAGTCGTTGGCAATCCCGATGTAGAAGTGTCAAGACTTTCAAAAATTGAAGAAGGTACCGAAGGCTCTTTAACGTTTCTTGCTAACCCAAAATACACATCATACATATATTCTACCAAAGCATCTATTGCCATAGTAAACAAGGTTTTTGAACCTGAAGTAGATGTTAAAACCACATTAATTAAAGTGGATGATGCTTATAAATCCTTTTCTAAATTACTTGAATATTACAATCAAATAAAAAATACCAAAACAGGTATTGAAAGCCCAGTTTTCATATCTGAGTCAGCAAGACATGGCGACGATGTTTATATAGGTGCGTTTTCATACATTGGAGAAAATGTAAATATAGGTAGCAACGTAAAAATATACCCAAACTCGTATATTGGCGACAACGTGGTAATAGATGATTATTCCGTTATATTTTCCGGTGCTAAAATTTATTCAGATTGTATTATCGGTAAACATTGTGTTATAAATTCGGGCGTCATCATTGGCGCAGATGGTTTTGGTTATGCACCCAACGAAAAAGGGCAATACAATAAAGTACCTCAAATAGGAAATGTTATTATTGAAGATTACGTAGAAGTTGGTGCAGCCACCACCATAGATAGAGCAACATTGGGTTCAACCGTTATTAGACGTGGAGTAAAATTAGATAATCAAATTCAAATAGCGCACAATGTCGAAATCGGTAAAAATACGGTAATTGCTGCTCAAACTGGGGTTGCAGGATCTACTAAAATTGGAGAGAATTGTCAAATAGGAGGGCAGGTTGGCATTGTTGGCCATATCACCATAGGCAATAATGTAAAAATACAGGCGCAATCTGGAATTGGTAGGAATGTAAAAGATAACGAAGTATTGCAAGGGTCGCCAGCCTTACCTTATGGAGATTTCAACAAATCTTATGTTCACTTTAAAAACTTACCAAAAATTGTTAAAAATATTAATGATTTAGAAAAAAGCAAATGGGAATAGTTAACACAGAAATAAAACAAAAAACCTTAAAGAACGAAGTGTCTTTAAAAGGGGTGGGGTTGCATACCGGGAAAAATGTAACCTTAACATTTAAACCGGCTGCCGCCAATTCAGGACTTGCTTTTAAGCGTATCGATTTGGAAGGTGCGCCAGTTATTGAGGCAGATGCCAACTTTGTAACCAATACGCAACGCGGTACCTGTTTAGAAAAAAATGGTGTTATTATACAAACCTCAGAACACGTGCTTGCCGCTTTGGTGGGATTGGATGTCGACAATGCTATTATTGAATTAAATGAATCTGAACCCCCAATTATGGATGGGTCTTCAAAGTTTTTTGTAGAAGCCATTGAGGAAGCGGGAATAGTTGAGTTAGATGCGTTTAGGGAAGAATATGTGGTAACCGACGTTATTTCTTATACCGATGAAGAAACAGGCAGCGAAATTTTAGTAATGCCTTCCAAAGAGTATCAAATTACGACAATGGTCGATTTTGGCACTAAGGTTTTAGGCACTCAAAACGCGACTTTAAATACCATTTCAGATTTTAAAGAAGATATTGCAGATTCGCGAACCTTTAGTTTTTTACATGAAATTGAAATGCTTTTAGAGCATGGTTTGATAAAAGGTGGCGATTTGAATAATGCCATTGTGTATGTGGATAAAGAGTTATCGCCCGAAACGATGGAAAAATTAAGAGTAGCCTTTAAAAAAGACAACATAGCCGTAAAACCAAATGGTATTTTAGATAATCTTACGTTACACCATCCTAACGAAGCAGCAAGACATAAATTGCTTGATGTTTTAGGTGATTTAGCGCTTGTTGGCACAAGAATACGGGGTAAGGTAATTGCCAATAAGCCCGGACATTTTGTAAATACTCAGTTCGCAAAAAAATTGTCTAAAATTATAAAAAACGAACGCCGCAACCATGTGCCAAAAATAGATTTAAACCAGCCGCCATTAATGGACATTACTCAAATTATGGCTATGCTTCCGCACAGGCAACCGTTTTTATTAATCGACAAGGTTTTCGAGCTTTCCGATCATCATGTTATAGCCACAAAAAATGTCACTATGAACGAAGAGTTCTTTAAAGGACATTTTCCCGGAGCTCCGGTAATGCCTGGTGTTTTAATTGTTGAAGCTATGGCACAAACCGGAGGCGTACTTGTTTTAAATACGGTACCAGACCCGGAAAACTACTTGACGTTTTTTATGAAAATGGATAATGTTAAGTTTAAGCAAAAAGTATCTCCGGGCGACACATTAATCTTTAAATGCGATTTAATTTCGCCCATACGTCGAGGTATTTGTCACATGCAAGGCTACGCTTATGCTAACGGAAAACTATGTGCGGAAGCTGAACTTATGGCCCAAATATCAAAAGTAAAATAACTAATAAACGAGCAGTGTTTTTAAAATTCAATTAAACTATAAACATGACATTGCGAACACGTTTTACATACTTATCAATATAAAACTACAAAAATGAATCAACCTCTAGCTTACGTCCACCCGGGCGCAAAAATTGCTAAAAACGTTGTGATAGAGCCTTTTACTACTATTCATAATAATGTTAAAATAGGCGAAGGCACTTGGATAGGTAGTAACGTTACCATAATGGAAGGTGCTCGCATTGGTAAAAACTGTAATATTTTTCCTGGGGCAGTAATTTCTGCTGTGCCACAAGATTTAAAATACAACGACGAGGACACCACGGTTGAAATTGGCGATAATGTAACCATTCGCGAATGTGTGACTATAAATAGAGGTACAGCCGACAGAATGAAAACCGTAATTGGCGATAATTGCTTAATTATGGCCTATTGCCACATTGCACACGATTGTATTGTTGGGAATAACTGTATTTTTTCAAACAACAGCACACTTGCAGGCCATATTAATATTGGCGACTATGTGGTTTTAGCGGGCATGACAGCCGTTCATCAATTTGTATCCATAGGCAATCACGCTTTTGTAACCGGCGGTTCGTTGGTTAGAAAAGATGTGCCTCCTTATGTAAAGGCGGCCAGGGAACCCTTGTCTTACGTTGGGATTAATTCCGTAGGCCTAAGACGACGCGGTTATTCAACAGAAAAAATAAGGGAAATCCAGAATATTTACAGAATTCTTTATCAAAAAAATTACAATAACACCCAAGCTTCAGGAATTATTGAAGTTGAAATGGAAGCCACATCAGAACGCGATGAAATTCTTCAATTTATAAAGAATTCACAACGTGGTATTATGAAAGGTTACTTCAAATCAAATTAAAATTAACAACAAACTAATAACAACTTAACAATAAAACATGGCAAGTACATCAGATATTAGAAACGGATTATGCATAAGATATAATAACGACATCTATAAAATAATTGAATTTTTACACGTTAAACCAGGAAAAGGCCCCGCCTTTGTTCGAACAAAAATGAAAAGTGTAACTAGCGGAAAGGTTTTGGAAAACACATTTTCTGCTGGTCATAAAATTGATGATGTACGCGTTGAAACCCACAAATTTCAATACCTATATAATGACGGTGAGTTTTATCATTTTATGAATGAAGCCGATTACACGCAAATCAGACTGCTTGAAGCTGCTTTGGACAGACCCGATTTAATGAAGGAAGGCGAAGTGGTAACCGTATTAATAAATACCGAAGATAACATGCCACTATCGGTAGAAATGCCAGCAAGTGTTATTTTAGAGGTTACCGCTACCGAGCCCGGGGTAAAGGGCAATACGGCGACCAACGCTACCAAACCAGCAACCGTTGAAACTGGCGCAGAGGTAAATGTACCTTTATTTATTAATGAAGGCGATAAAATAAAAATTGAAACTGACAAAGGGACGTACAAAGAACGTGTAAAGGAATAATTTGTCATTCCTGCGAAGGCAGGAATCTCATAAAGAAATATTAGAAATTTGAAATTCCCAACGAAACATACCCTAAAAGAAATAGCACAATTAATTGATTGCGAATATGTCGGCGCTGATGATTTTCCTGTTTTTGGTATGAATGAAATTCATGTGGTGGAACCTGGAGATATTGTTTTTGTCGATCACCCAAAGTATTACGATAAAGCTTTAGAATCAAAAGCAACCATCATTTTAATCAATAAAAAAGTAGATTGCCCCGAAGGAAAAGCATTGCTTATTAGCGATGACCCGTTTAGGGATTTTAATAAACTTACCAATCATTTTAAGCCCTTTCAAGCATCAAATAATCAAATATCAAGTTCGGCTCAAATTGGTAAAAACACGATAATTCAACCCAACTGTTTTATTGGCAACAATGTCCTTATTGGAGACCATTGCATCATTCATTCCAACGTAAGTATTTATGATAATGCTATTATTGGCGACCATGTTGAAATTCATTCAGGCTCGGTTTTAGGAGGCAGTGCATTTTATTATAAAAACAGACCCGAAGGGTTCGATCAGTTAAAATCTGGCGGTCGTGTTGTTATTGAAGACAACGTAGATATTGGCGCTGCTTGTACTATCGACCGAGGGGTTACTGCCGATACAACCATTAAAAGAGGCACAAAAATAGATAACCAAGTGCAAATTGGGCACGATACCGTTATTGGCAAAAAGTGCTTAATCGCATCGCAAGTGGGTATTGCCGGTTGTGTTATTATTGAAGACGAAGTAACCATTTGGGGGCAGGTTGGAATTACCAGTGGCATTACTATTGGCGCCAAAGCCGTAATATCGGCAAAAGCAGGCGTTAGTAAATCTTTGGAAGGCGGTAAAAGTTATTTTGGAATTCCTGCAGATGACTTCAGAACAAAATATAAAGAAATTGCTTCGATAAGAAAGATTCCAGAGCTGCTGGAAAAATTAAAGCAAAACGATAAAAAGTAATTCAGTTTTTACTTTAAAAATAGAATTAAAAAATTACTTTTGTAAGTGATTAAATTAATGATAAATAATCTTCTATGAGTGTTTTAGTAAACAAAGATTCAAAAATTATAGTTCAAGGATTTACAGGTAGCGAAGGCACGTTCCATGCTACTCAAATGATAGAATACGGCACCAATGTTGTTGGTGGTGTAACCCCGGGCAAAGGTGGTCAAACCCATTTAGACAAGCCTGTTTTTAACACCGTTAAAGAGGCTGTTGATAAAGTTGGTGCAGATACTACGATTATTTTCGTACCACCTGCATTTGCTGCTGATGCTATTATGGAAGCTGCCGATGCCGGTATCAAGGTCATCATTACCATTACCGAGGGCATACCTGTTGCAGATATGATTATAGCATCAAACTATATAAAAAATAAAGATTGCAGATTAATTGGCCCTAACTGCCCAGGTGTAATTACGCCAGATGAAGCTAAAGTTGGTATTATGCCAGGTTTTGTTTTCAAAAAAGGAAAAGTGGGTATTGTTTCTAAATCTGGAACATTAACTTATGAAGCTGCCGATCAAGTTGTTAAGCAAGGTTTAGGGATCACAACCGCTATTGGAATTGGTGGCGATCCCATTATTGGCACAACCACAAAAGAAGCCGTTGAATTATTAATTAACGACCCAGAAACAGAGGCTGTTGTTATGATTGGCGAAATTGGTGGGCAATTGGAAGCCGATGCCGCAAACTGGTACAAAGCAAGCGGAAGCAAAAAACCCGTAGTTGGTTTTATTGCTGGCGAAACGGCTCCTGCCGGTCGTACCATGGGGCACGCTGGAGCTATTGTTGGCGGAAGTGATGATACCGCTCAAGCCAAAAAGAAAATTATGAGAGCCTGTGGAATTCACGTTGTAGATTCTCCTGCAGAAATCGGTAAAAAAATCGCTGAAGTTTTAGGTTAATCATTTATATTATATATATAAAAAATCCGTTAGCTAATTTAGTTAACGGATTTTTTTTATGAAATTTATTTTGGGCGTTACCCTTCCCGATAGCTATCGGGAAGGGTCGGGCTTGAATTTATCCTGAGCGTAGTCGAAGGGCCTCAATCCCTAACGCAAATGTTTGCTAACTTCTTATCTTAAAAATAGAATTTTCTTGTTTTTGGAGAGGTTCGTTTAACGGTCTCGTATAACCGTCAGTTACGGGTTAATATGCGTTAATTTTCGGTTTAGCACAGACTTTAGCAATTCCGAGTGGATTCGGACGTAGTCGAATCCGCCGTAATTGCGGTTATACAATGTTGTAGACAGTACTTTATTCATTTATTACTTCTTTCCATTTGTCAGATTCCGCAAACTCTTTTACAACTCGGTTTCTTTCAATTAGTAATTCGGTCATATATTTTTCAAGAAAGAGCTTGTCCGCTAACTTACCTAAAATTCTAAAAGGTGATTTGTAGTCAAAAAAGTCAGTCATCAAAGTTCCACCATTTAATTCCGCAAAGTGATGTTCGTGTTTAAATTCGGCAAACGCTCCTTTAACCATTTCGTCCGCAAAGTAATTCGGTCTATCAAATTCCGTTATTTTGGAAGTCAGTTTTTGATATACTCCAAAGTGTTTTGCTCGCCAAGTAACGCTTTCATTCATTCCAATTAATCCACTTGTTTTTCCAGCGATTGCTTCTTCATTAGTTTGTTCAGTCGAAATTTTGTGCAAATCGATACTTCGTGATAGGTCAAACACGATATTTCTATCAGCTTTTATTTCAGTTTGAAGTTCAATTCTCGGCATTTTTTGGGTATTGTGTACAATGTTTTCGGATATAAACAGTCTGCAATATTGTTAATATCCGCCGTTAAACGAAGGTAGCTGAAATTTTTTACAAAGTCAAGTCGCATGCTATGTGGTTTTAAATTATTTTTTTGTTTAAACCAAGCTAGTATAAAAATGACTAGGTTTGTTGTAACATGTATAGGTATTCATTATATTTGAGTACGTATAAATTAAAACTAAAAAACGAATTATAAATGAAACTATTAGAAGGTAAAACAGCCATTATTACTGGTGCTAGTCGTGGAATTGGAAAAGGAATCGCACAAGTATTTGCACAACAAGGCGCCAATGTTGCATTTACATACAGTTCTTCGGTTGAAGCAGCAAACGAATTAGAAAACGAAATAAACGCTTCGGGCGTAAAAGCCAAAGGCTATAAAAGTAATGCAGCAAGTTTTGATGAAGCTCAAAAATTAGCGGCTGATGTTGTTGCAGAGTTTGGTAGCATTGATATTTTAGTAAACAATGCCGGTATTACTAAAGACAACTTGTTGATGCGGATTACCGAAGAGGATTTCGATAAAGTCATCGAAGTTAATTTAAAATCGGTTTTCAACATGACCAAAGCCGTTCAACGCACCATGCTAAAACAGCGCAAAGGCTCTATTATTAATATGAGTTCGGTGGTAGGTGTAAAAGGAAATGCAGGTCAAACCAATTACGCAGCTTCAAAAGCGGGCATTATTGGGTTTTCAAAATCCGTAGCCTTGGAATTGGGCTCCAGAAATATTCGAAGCAACGTGGTTGCTCCCGGGTTTATTGAAACCGAAATGACTGCCAAATTAGATGAAGAAGTTGTAAAAGGATGGCGTGCAGCAATTCCTTTAAAACGCGGTGGAACACCAGAAGATATTGCCAATGTTTGTGTGTTTTTAGCTAGCGACATGAGCGCTTACGTTACAGGACAAACCCTTAATGTTGATGGCGGCATGTTAACTTAATCTATTAAAAAAAAGCGTTGGGCTTTAATGCAAACAGAAACTATACTATACATAATTATAGCTGGAATTTTAGCGCTTTTATTAGCGCTTTTTCAGTATATAAAAGGTAGGCAGAAAGTTTCTAAATTAAACCTGATTTTTTCCTTTTTAAGGTTTGTTACGCTGTTTTCGGTTTTTTTATTACTCATCAACCCAAAGTTTGAACAACTTACATTAACCACAGAAAAACCGAACCTTGTAATAGCTGTTGATAATTCCAGTTCCATAAAACATTTAAAACAAGACGAGAATGCTTTAAATGTATTTGATAGATTATCACAAAACAAAGAGTTAAGCACTAAATTCAATATCTCAAAATACACCTTTGGAGAGCAATTAAACTCGTTTGATTCCATTGGATTTTCAGAAAAACAAACCAATATATCCGATGCGTTTAGTCAGTTATCCGAAGTATACAAAGACACGAATACGGCTACTATTCTTATTTCCGATGGCAATCAAACCTATGGGAATGATTACGAATTCATAACTTCAAAATTTAAAAGCCCAATTTACCCTATTATTTTGGGTGACACGGTTACGCACACCGATTTAAAAATCCAACAACTCAATGTTAATAAATACGCCTATTTAAAAAACCGTTTCCCAATTGAGACGATAATCTCCTATAATGGAAATAACCCTGTTAACTCTCGTTTTGTTGTAACCCAAGGAAATACAACCGTTTATTCCCAAACTATTAATTTTACTAAAAACAACAATTCGAAAACCATCAATTTTACCTTACCAGCAAATAGGGTTGGAGTTCGTAGTTTTAAGGCAACCATAATTCCCATTGAAAACGAGAAAAACATTATTAACAACTCAAAGAATTTTGCCGTTGAAGTTATTGATCAAAAAACAAAAATTGCCATTGTTAGCAATTTTCCACACCCAGATTTAGGAGCGCTTAAAAAAAGCATTGAAAGTAACGAGCATCGCTCCGTGGTGTTTTTGAATTCAAACGAAATAATTAGTCAAATAGATGATTTTCAATTAATTATAATCAATCAACCAAATAATAACTTTAAGGATTTGTTTGATGCCATTGATAAAGAAAACAAGAACAGGTTTATAATTGTTGGTACTAAAACCGACTTAAATTTTGTGAATAGAACGAATGAAAATTTCAATCTCGAAATAACAAACCAAACCGAAGATTATCAAGCGGAATTAAATCTGAATTATTCACCTTTTATTGTAGATGATATAGATTTTGAGTCGTTTCCGCCGTTAAAATCCAATTTTGGAGCGGTTGAGTTTTCAATTCCTTTTGAAACTATTTTAAATAAAAAGTTGGGTAACGTTTCAACAAATCAACCTTTACTCGTGTCTTTTGAAGCAAACAATAGGCGAGAAGCCATTTTGTTTGGAGAAAACATTTGGCAATGGCGCGCACAAAGTTTTATAAACACGAAGTCGTTTAATGCCTTTGACAATTTTATAGGGAAACTCGTGCAGTATTTAGCCTCAAACAAGCGCAGAAACCGATTGAATGTTGAATACGAATCGTTTTATAACGGCAATACAAACGTGATCATCAAAGCACAATTTTTCGATAAAAATTATGCGTTCGATACGCGTGAAACACTTAATATCATTGTAAAAGACAGAAATTCAGATGAAGAAAAAACCTTTCCACTCATTTTAAAAAACAATGCATATCAAGTCGATTTAAGCAGTTTGCCTCCGTCAGAATACAACTTTACGGTTAAAGCTACCAATGAGAATATTTCAAAATCAGGTTCTTTTCAAATTTTGGAATACAACATCGAGCAGCAATTTTTAAACGCCAATGTGGTTAAGCTAAATCAGTTAGCCATGAATAGTGGAGGAGCAAGCTATTTTGTTGATGATTCAAACAATTTAATTAACAATTTATTAAGTAATAATCGTTACGCATCTATTCAAAAAAGCCATAAAAATATCATACCTTTGGTCGATTGGAAATACCTACTCATAATCATCGCTTTAAGCTTAGCCTTGGAGTGGTTTTTAAGAAAATATAACGGATTAATTTAAAGAAATAGAAATGGAAAAATTACCAAAAATTGCATTACCCCTTGTTATAATAGCGATAGTTATCGTTATTTTATTGTCTAAAACAGCTGTTACCATAGATTCTGGTGAGGCCGGTGTGCTTTTTAAAACCTTTGGAGAAGGTGTGGTTGTAGATAAACCTGCTTTGGGTGAAGGTTTTCATATTGTAGCCCCATGGAACAAAGTGTTTGTTTACGAAGTGAGACAACAAGAAGTTACCGAGAAAATGAACGTATTATCGTCTAACGGATTGGATATTAAATTGGAAGCTTCGGTTTGGTTTCAGCCTGATTTTAAAAACTTAGGTCGATTGCATCAAGAAAAAAGTGAGATGTACAGAGAGCGTGTTTTGCTACCGGCTATTCGTAGTGCAGCCAGAAGCGTTGTAGGACGATATACTCCAGAACAATTGTACTCGAGTAAACGAGATGCCATCCAGCAAGAGATTTTTGAAGAAACAAAAAAAATAGTTGAAGATCAATACATCCAACTTAATGAAGTTTTGGTGCGCGATGTAACTTTACCACCAACAATAAAGGACGCCATTGAGCGTAAATTAAAACAGGAGCAAGAATCGTTGGAGTATGAGTTTAGGTTAGTTACTGCTGAAAAAGAAGCTCAAAAACAAATTATTGAAGCGGAAGGAAAGGCAAAGGCCAATAAAATCTTAAGTGCCTCTTTAACCGATAAAATTCTTCAAGATAAGGGTATTGAAGCAACCATAAAACTATCTGAATCTACAAATAGCAAAGTAATTGTTATAGGTTCTGGAGACAGTGGTATGCCTATAATTTTAGGAAATCAATAAATTGTAAATTAAATTATTCAGTTTTTATATTGATATTTTAAAAATTAAATAATCATTTATAAATAAAAATTTAGAATACTTAATTATTGTAAAAATTGTTTTTAATATTTGGAATTATAAAATATATTTATTGATATTTGCAATAACAACAAAAAGGAAAAATGACATTTATTCAATTACATCCTCATCATTTTCACATTTGCTCTCAAGCGAACTGAAGATGTATTGAATAAAATCAACATATTTTTAAACCCGTTTGAGACAATCAAGCGGGTTTTTATTTTTAAATAGCTTGGTTGTTTTAAACTCATAAAAAAGACATAAAATGAGTAAACTAAAGATTGCAGTACAAAAATCGGGGCGTTTAAACGAAGACTCGATGAAACTTTTAAAGGACATTGGAATCTACATCGACAACGGAAAAGACCAATTAAAAGCATCGGCAAAAGGGTTTCCGGTAGAAGTGTTCTATTTGCGAAATGGCGACATCCCACAATACCTTAAAGATGGCGTAGTAGATGCGGCCATTATTGGCGAAAACGTGTTAATTGAAAAAGGTAATGATATTAAAGTAGCCGAAAAATTGGGCTTTTCAACCTGTCGCGTTTGCATTGCCGTGCCAAAATCGTCGACTTATAATAGCATTAAAGAATTAAACGGCAAGCGTATTGCAACATCGTACCCAAATACGGTACAGAACTTTTTAAATGAAAACGGCGTTAATGCCAAGCTTCACATTATTAATGGTTCGGTTGAAATTGCCCCAAATATAGGTTTGGCAGATGCCATTGTCGATATCGTTTCAAGTGGAAGTACGCTCTTTAAAAATAATTTAAAAGAGGTGGAAGTTATTTTAAAATCGGAAGCGGTATTGGCTGTTTCACCACTTTTAAGCGAAGAGAAACAGGCTATTTTAAATACGATTCAATTTAGAATACAATCCGTTTTAAAAGGTAGGCAATCAAAATATATTTTGCTGAATGCTCCAAATGAGAAAATCGACGATATCATTAGTTTACTACCCGGAATGAAAAGTCCCACGGTGTTACCCTTGGCTCAAGAGGGCTGGAGTTCTGTGCACTCAGTAATAAATAAAAACGAATTTTGGGATGTTATTGAAGCACTAAAGGCCAATGGCGCTCAAGGTATATTGGTTTGTCCAATTGAAAAAATGGTCATTTAAGCATTTTTGTCATTTCCGCGAAGGCGGAAATCTCATAAAGGTCATAAATTTCAAACAAAAAGATTTCCGCCTTCGCGGAAATGAAGAAAAAATTAATCAATGAAAGTCATTAATAATCCAAATAAAAGCGAATGGTCAGAAATTCTAAAACGACCCACACAAACCGTAAATGATATTGAAGATACGGTTATCCAAATTTTTGATGAGATTAAAAAAAACGGAGATAAAGCTATTTATAAATACACTCAAAAGTTTGATGGTGTTAATTTAGAAACCAATAAAGTAAGTAAAAATGAAATTGATGAGGCAGTAGATAAAGTTCCCGTAAAGCTTCAAAATGCCATAAAAAAAGCAAAACAAAATATTGAGATTTTCCATGCGGCTCAAAAAACACCAAAAGTTGAAATAGAAACAACAAAAGGGGTTTTGTGTTGGCAGGAAAAAAGGCCTATCGAAAAAGTAGGCGTGTATATCCCTGGCGGTACGGCTCCTTTGTTTTCAACCGTTTTAATGCTTTGCGTTCCTGCTCAAATTGCGGGTTGCAAAGAGATTGTATTGTGTTCGCCACCCAACAAAAACGGCAAATTGGCACCAGAAATTTTATATGCCGCCAAACTTTGCGGCGTTATAAAAATTTTTAAAGTAGGTGGCATTCAGGCTATTGCTGGTTTAACTTTTGGAACAGAAAGCATACCTCAAGTTTATAAAATTTTCGGCCCAGGAAATCAGTTTGTAACGGTTGCAAAACAGCTTGCTACAAAATACGGTGTGGCCATCGATATGCCTGCGGGTCCAAGCGAATTGTTGGTTTTTGCCGATGAAACAGCTAATGCATCGTATATGGCATCCGATTTATTGAGTCAAGCCGAACACGGTACAGATAGTCAGGTTATTTTGGTGTCGACCTCAAAACTGTTGATTAAAGAGGTTTCTAACGAAGTTGAAAAACAGTTAAACGTGCTTCCGCGCAAAGCGATTGCTGAAAAATCAATAGCTAATTCTAAAATGATTTATGTTGAAAATGATGAAATAGCACTGGATTTGATTAATGAATATGGACCAGAACATTTCATAATTAGTGCCAAGAACGACCAATTTTATGTTGATGGTATTATGAATGCAGGTTCTGTTTTTATTGGTAATTATACCCCTGAAAGCGCTGGCGATTACGCCTCGGGAACAAACCACACCTTACCCACAAACAGGTTTAGTAAAGCCTATTCTGGTGTGAATTTAGATAGCTTTTTAAAAAGTATGACCTTTCAAAAAATATCAAAGGAAGGTTTGTTAAACCTTGGTAAAACTATTGAATTAATGGCGGAAGCCGAAGGCTTGCAAGCCCATAAAAATGCGGTGTCGATAAGATTAAAAGATTTGAAGAAATGAATATTAAAAACTTAGTACGACCAACCATAAAAGCGCTAAAGCCATATTCGTCTGCACGCGATGAATTTCAGGGAAACAGTGATGCTATGGTATTTTTAGATGCTAATGAAAATCCGTTTGAAAATGGCGTTAATCGTTATCCAGACCCAAAGCAGGGAAAGCTAAAATCTATTTTATCTAAAATTAAAGGTGTTTCAACAAAAAACATACTTTTAGGAAATGGCAGTGATGAAGTTTTAGACCTGATTTTTAGAGCCTTTTGCGAGCCCAATCAAGATAACATTATCACCTTACCACCCACGTACGGCATGTATCAGGTTTTGGCGAGAATTAATAATGTCGAAAATCGAAAAATTCCGTTAACTCCTCAATTTCAACCAAATTTAGAAGGTATAATTCGAGCGGCTTCACATAAAAGTAAAATCATATTTATTTGCTCGCCCAACAACCCAACGGGCAATAGTTTTTCAAAAGGAAAAATCGAAAAATTGCTGCAATCCTTTCATGGTTTGGTGGTTATTGACGAGGCTTATATCGACTTTTCGAATAATGAAAGTTGGATAAACAGACTTCATGAATTTCCAAATTTAATAGTGACCCAAACCCTTTCAAAAGCCTATGGGATGGCTGGTATTAGATTGGGAATTTGCTATGCCTCCGAAGCTATTATTTCAGTTTTAAATAAAATTAAACCGCCATACAATGTAAACGAGCTTACGCAACAGAAAGCTATTGAGCAATTGTCGATACAAGATTTGGCAAAAAATCAAATTGCAGCCATACTAAAGGAACGAGAGGTTTTAATTTCGGAATTACAACAAATCAGTATTGTTTCAAAAATATATCCCACAGATGCCAATTTTGTGTTGGTAAAAGTTGATAACGCCACCAATCGGTACAATCAACTTATAGAAAAAGGTATTGTGATTAGAAATAGAACCACGCAACATGGTTGCGGAAACTGTTTAAGATTTACAGTGGGTACAAAAAACGAAAACGAAAAATTGATAAGCACTTTAAAATCATTAGAATGAAAAAAGTACTATTTATAGATAGAGACGGCACCTTAATTAAAGAACCGGAAGACGAGCAGGTGGATGCCTTTGAAAAGCTAATTTTTTACCCGAAAGTATTTCAGTTTTTGGGACGCATCTGTAAGGAATTAGATTACGAAATCGTAATGGTTACCAATCAAGATGGGTTGGGAACGCCAGATAATCCATCAGAAAAATTTTGGCCCATCCATAATTTTATTTTGGATACTTTTAAAAACGAAGGCATTGCATTTGATGCGATTTATATAGACGAAACTTATGCCAAAGATAATGCACCAACCCGCAAACCAAACACGGGCTTGCTTACCAAGTATTTTTCAGAGGCCTACGATTTAGAAAACTCCTTTGTAATAGGTGATAGGTTAACCGATATTGAATTAGCAAAGAATTTAGGAGCAAAAGGAATCTTTATAAATGATGAAACGCATTTAGGCACCGATGAAATTACCGTAAAGCGAGAGGAATTAGATGCATACATCATTTTAGAAAGTAATGATTGGGAGCAAATTTATACCTTTTTAAAAGCGGAAGATAGAACAGCCGAAATTGTTAGAAACACCAACGAAACAAAAATAGCCATTCAATTAAATCTCGACGGTACAGGGAAAAGTGAAATTGATACCGGACTTGCTTTTTTTGACCATATGCTCGATCAAATTGCTCGCCACGGTCAATTGGATTTAAACATTAAGGTTGATGGCGATTTGGAAGTCGACGAGCACCACACCATTGAGGACACTGCTATTGCTTTGGGCGAATTGTTCAACAAAACTTTGGGCAACAAATTAGGCATTGAACGTTATGGTTTTTGCTTACCCATGGACGATTGCTACGCCCAGGTAGCCATTGATTTTGGCGGAAGAAACTGGTTGGTTTGGGAAGCCGATTTTAAACGTGAAATGATTGGTAAAATGCCAACCGAAATGTTTTTTCACTTCTTTAAATCGTTTACCGATGGTGCAAAATGCAATTTGAATATAAAAGCAGAAGGCACGAATGAGCATCATAAAATAGAAGCCATTTTTAAAGCCTTTGCTAAGTCGATTAAAATGGCAGTGAAACGCGATGTAGAAAAAATGATTTTACCAAGTACTAAGGGGATGCTATAAAGTAAAGTATACGAAGTTAGAAGTATTTCAACATAACTTTTAACTTTTAATATCTAACTTCTAATATTAAAAAATTGAAAATTGTAATTATAAACTACGGCGCAGGAAACATTAAAAGTATTCAATTTGCTTTTAAACGTTTGGGTTACGATGCTGTATTATCCAACAATCCAGAAGAAATAAAAGCAGCAGACAAAGTCATTTTTCCAGGTGTTGGCGAAGCGCGTTCTGCCATGAAAATGTTAAAAGAAAGCGGTTTGGATGTTTTGATTCCAACCTTAAAACAACCTGTTTTGGGTATTTGTTTGGGCATGCAACTCATGTGCAAATCAACCGAAGAAGGAAATACATCGGGCTTAGGTATTTTTCAAACCGATGTAAAAAGGTTTTCCAATGCTGTTAAAGTGCCACAAATGGGATGGAATGTTATAAACCAATTAAAATCCGACTTGTTTAAAGGCATCAAAGAAAACGAATATATGTATTTGGTACACAGCTATTATGCCGAACATTGTTATGAAACCATTGCCAAAACCGATTATGGCATCAATTACGCATCGGCCTTAAAACACAATAATTTTTATGGTGTTCAATTTCATCCAGAAAAGAGTGGAATTGAAGGGCAAAAAGTTTTAAAAAACTTTTTAGCACTTTAATTCCATTCTGAACTTGTTTCAGAATCATAATGATAGAATAGACATATTGAAGTACTTTTGCTACATATTATCAAATAAAAATCGAACTTTACTATATGTTGGATATACAGATAATTTAGAAAGAAGAATAATCCAGCACAAAATTGGAAATGGTGCTAATTTTACCAAAAAATATAGTGTTTTTGACCTATTATATTTCGAAATTTATGATGAAAGTGCTTTTGCAAGACAAAGAGAAAAACAACTAAAGAATTGGCATAAAGAATGGAAATGGAATCTTATTAAAGAAACCAACCCGAAATTAAAAACGTTAGATATTAAATAGACCCTGAAATAAATTCAGGGTTGATTAACAAGTTAATCAATGAGAATAATACCAGCCATAGATATTATAGACGGAAAGTGCGTACGCTTAACAAAAGGCGATTACGATACCAAAAAAGTGTATAACGAGAATCCTCTGGAGGTCGCCAAAACTTTTGAAGATTCAGGAATTGAATATTTGCATTTGGTAGATTTAGACGGTGCAAAAGCAAAACACATTGTAAACTATAAAGTGTTAGAGCAAATCGCATCTAAAACAAATCTTAAAATCGATTTTGGTGGCGGTTTAAAAACCAATGAAGACTTGCATATAGCCTTTAATTCGGGTGCGAAACAAGTTACCGGAGGTAGTATTGCTGTAAAAGATCCCGAAACTTTTCAGGGTTGGATATCAAAATATGGTGCCACAAAAATAATTTTAGGTGCCGATAGCGATGATGGAAAAGTGTCCATCAGCGGTTGGATGGAGCAGAGTAAAGAGGATGTTATTCCGTTTATAAAAAAACACCAAAAAAAGAGCATCCAATATGTTATTTGTACCGATATTTCAAAAGATGGCATGTTGGAAGGCCCATCGGTAGATTTATACAAACAAATCATTTCAGAATGTTCAAACAGCAGTATTGGGCAATCCATAAAATTAATTGCATCGGGCGGTATTTCAAACATTGAAGAATTACCTATTTTAAAAGCGATTGGCTGCGAAGGTGTTATTATAGGGAAGGCTATTTACGAAAACAGAATCAGTTTAAAACAATTAGAAAAATTTGTATAATTGAATTTGTCATTCCTGCGAAGGCAGGAATCCACTTGATAACTAAAACATTAAGATTTCCGCCTTTGCGGAAATGATAAAAAAAAGAATATTTAATGTTAACAAAACGAATCATCCCGTGTTTAGATATTAAAAACGGACGTACCGTAAAAGGTGTAAATTTTGTTGATTTACGCGATGCCGGCGATCCGGTGGAACTTGCAAAACAATATGCAAACGTTGGGGCAGACGAACTTGTGTTTTTAGATATATCGGCCACTTTAGAAGGTAGAGCAACCACTTTAGATATGGTTTTGCACGTTGCCGAACAAGTTAATATTCCGTTTACTGTTGGTGGCGGTATTTCGTCTGTTGAAGATGTCGATGCGCTTTTAAAATGTGGCGCCGATAAAGTATCGGTTAACTCATCGGCAATAAAACGACCCGAATTAATAAACGAATTGTCGAATAAATTCGGAAGCCAATGTGTGGTGGTGGCTATTGATGCCAAATTAGTGGATGGCCATTGGAAAGTGCATTTAGCCGGAGGAAGCATTCCCACCGATATTGATTTATTTGAATGGGCGAAAGACGTTGAGCAACGTGGTGCTGGCGAAATTTTATTCACATCAATGAATCATGATGGTACCAAAAATGGATTTGCAAATGACGCCTTAAAAAAGCTCTCCGAAACTCTAAACATACCCATAATTGCATCCGGTGGAGCAGGAAACGTTCAGCATTTTATTGATACTTTTAAAGAAGGAAAAGCCGATGCTGCTTTGGCTGCCAGTGTGTTTCATTTTGGAGAAATTCCTATTCCAGAATTAAAAAAAGAATTAAAAGAAAACAACATAGAAGTAAGAATATAGTTGTCATTCCTGCGGAAGCAGGAATCCACTTTAAATACTACAAATAAATAGATTCCTGCTTTCGCAGGAATGACAAAAATTATGAATATAAAATACGATTCAAACGGACTTGTTCCCGCAATCATTCAAGATGCCACAACCAAAAACGTGTTGATGTTGGGTTATATGAATGAAGCTGCCTATAAAAAAACCTTAGAAACCAAACAAGTCACTTTTTTTAGCAGAAGCAAACAACGCTTGTGGACCAAAGGTGAGGAAAGCGGGAATGTTTTAAATCTTGTGGAAATAAAAAATGACTGCGATAACGATTCACTTTTAATACAAGTAAATCCAATGGGGCCAACTTGCCACAAAGGCACCGATAATTGCTGGGGAGAAAAAAATACAGCTAATTACGGATTCTTTTCAACTTTGGAAAACATAATTGCAGAACGCGTTGCCAATAAAGACACCAAAACATCTTATGTAGCAAGTTTATTTTCAAAAGGTATAAATAAAGTGGCTCAAAAAGTAGGCGAGGAGGCTGTGGAAACGGTTATTGAAGCCATGGATAATAACGATGAGCTATTTCTATACGAATCGTCCGATTTGCTGTTTCATTATTTAATGCTGCTTCAAGCTAAGGGATTCACTTTAAAAGATATTGAGGCAGAATTAAAAAGCAGGCATAAATAAAAAGAGGCTTTATTCTGGTTAGGAAAAAGCCTCTTAAAAATGGTTGATTGAAATAAGTATATATTACGAAATCCAACCTTTGGATTTTGAATGTTTGGAAAACCAAACTAAAAATATAGAAAATAAAATTATAGAAATAGTCATTCCTAAATTATCGGTATGCCCGTTTGCTAAAAAATAACCCATTTGTATAATTACGGCAATTAGCGATAAAGTTAATAGTGAATAGGCCCATTTTTTTCTGAGCAAAAGCGCTATACAACCTAGAGCACCCGAAAAAACAGCTATCGCAAAAACAGCCGTTAACCATGTTGGGTGGTTAGAAACAATATCTAATTGTTCTTGAGTTAATGCAGAACGCCATCGCTCTGTATTATAGGCTTGCCCTAAATATTGGTCAACACCCATGGCGTTCCAAGCGAGCGCAATTACACTCACAATCCAGAACCAAACTGGAGGTTTCGTGGAAGAATTTGTCATAATAAATGGTTTTTAGTTAGTTAAAAATATAATACAATGTATAAATTTTTTGTCACAATTAATAAAAGAGCGTATTTTTCCTTCTTCTAAAAAATAATAATGAACAAGTATTTTTATCTCATTTCCATTCAATATTTAGGCTATCGTTTTCATGGTTGGCAAAAGCAACCCGATGTAAAAACCTTACATTTAATGGTTGATAGAACGTTAAACTTTATTTTAGAAGGTAAACGTTTTAAGAGTTTAAGCTCTGGCAGAACCGATGCGATGGTTTCAGCTGAAAACGCGGCAATCGAATTGTTTTTATTTGAGCCCATTGAAGATTTAAACGCCTTTTTAGAAATATTCAATTATAACTTACCTCAAGATATCCGCGCTTTAGATATTAAGGAGGTTGATGATAAATTTAATATTATTCAGCACTCCAAAGTTAAAGAGTATCTGTATTTGTTTGCCTATGGACAAAAATGCCATCCGTTCTGTGCACCGATAATGACCACAATTCTCGATGATTTGGATATAGGTTTAATGCAGCAAGGCGCCAAACTTTTTGAAGGCGAAAACTACTTAAGAGCCTATTGTTACAAACCTACTGACAATGGTGTTTACAACAGGGAGATATTACTTTGCGAATTGGTTGAAAACACCATTTATAAGGCTAATTATTTTCCTGAAAAATCATACGTGCTACGAGTAAAAGGCAAAGGGTTTATGCGAAATCAAATCCGTTTAATGATGGGAACCCTCATTGATTTGGGAAAAGGAAAATTATCTTTAGACGATATTCGTACAAGTCTACTTCCAAATAGCACGGTAAAAATGAATTATATCGCTCCCGCTTCAGGGCTCATTTTAAATAAAATTGAATTTGAATAGCATTCAATTCTGTAATTCTTCTCGCTGTATCATTACATTTTAGCCATTTCTTTTAAATGAGCAAGCATTCATATCAAATGAACAAATTGGTATGCAGCTTATATTCTAATTTAGCAACAAGCAAGAATGAGTCAAAAATCATTCCTTTTAAAAATCTTTAAAATTAGTATATGAGTTATTTGAACATGAAAGAAGAAAAATTGTTAAAAGTCAATGGAACGTTGAGTTTTCCTTTAATTGATTCCCTTTTTTAAGTGTCCACTCGTCTTTAATAAAACGAATTAATAACTTAAAATTTCAACAAAAATGGAAACCACAATAACAGAAGCTTTTGATGCCATTGTAACAAAATTAAAAGATTGGCTATCAACCTTAATCGAGTATTTACCAAATTTCGGATTAGCGCTTTTAGTACTAATTACGGCATTTTTTGTAGCCAAATATGTAAATAAATACACTTATAAATTAGTCTCTAAAAAAGTTAAACAGGAATCTGTCGCTCAAATTATTTCTCGTATTTCGGCAGTAGTTCTCGTTTTATTGGGGCTTTATGTAGCCTTGGGTATTTTAAATTTAAGCAAAACCCTAACCTCATTATTAGCCACTGCCGGTGTGGCAGGTTTAGCCATTGGTTTGGCCTTGCAAAATACGCTTAGTAACACCGTAGCGGGTATTGTTTTATCGTTCAGAAAAAAAATACAAATAGGAAATTGGGTGGAGACCAATGGTTTTTCTGGCGAAGTGATTGATATTAATTTAAAGGAATTCGTTTTAAAGGAAGCCGATAACAATATCGTCATCATGCCAAATAAAATGATTTTGGAAAACCCATTGAAAAATTATTCGCTAACCACTAAAATGCGGGTTTCTATTGAATGTGGCGTGGGTTACGAATCGGATTTAGAGCAAGTAAAATCATTAACAAAACAAACCATTGCCCAAGCTTTTGACCAGGTTGAAAGCGAAGATAATGTCGAGTTTTACTATACCGAATTTGGTGGCAGCTCAATAAACTATTTATGTAGGTTTTGGATAGATGCAGAAAGTATGTTGGAAAAATTACGAGCCAAAACCACGGCTATAATTGAAATTAAGAAAGCCTATGATAAAGCTGGAATAAACATACCATTTCCTATTCGTACGCTTCAATTTGATAATAAATTGGCTCTTGAAAATTCTGAACAATCAAAGGAAATTTCAGAAAATTAAACAATAATTAAATATTAACGGCTTTTAACATGTCTCGTTAAAAAAGGTTAAAAAAACATCCATCATTAATTTATAGGACGTAATTTAATTAAAGACAACCAAACCTATTTTTAAATGGATATCATACAAATTCTCTAAAAACTAGAGTAGGTTTATTTTAAATTTAATAAGCTATTATCTTTTTAAAACAATCAATTTAAAACTAAAAATCATGAAAAAAATAATTTTAATATTAGCATTAGTATTTACAACATCTACAGTTTTTACAAGCTGTAGGGAGAAAAAAACAACCGATGAAAAAATAGAAGAAGCTATTGATAACATTGGCGATGAATTAGAGAATGCCTCTGATGATGTAAAAGATGCTGTTGAAGATGTAAAAGATGAAATCAAGGAAATAAAAGAAGAAGCAAAAAAAGACAGTGTTAAAAGTTAATAAACAACACTAAACCTTTTTTTAAACATTAAACTATAAACAAATATGAAAAATTTAATATATGTGTTTGCACTACTGTTTATTGGTAGTGCCATGGCACAGGAAAAACCAAAAGAAGTAAAACAAGAAACCAAGGTAAAAGTCGTTAAAACCAAAAACGACAAAGAAACCAAGGAGAAAAAAGTTAAAGTCATTACGCGCGAAACGGCCGATGTTAAACTTGACAAAAACGATAAAAATAAAGTTAATCAAAGCCGTGTAAACGCTACCAAAAAAGTAGAAAAAATGGTTATGGTCGATGATGACAACGATGCTGATTATGACATTTTAACAAAAGAAACATTTTTTGTTAGCGGCGATCAAACTTACAAGTTTACACCAAACGATAAAGGCTTCGACATTATATTTGATAATGACAATAATGAATTTGTTAAAATAGGAAAAGCATGGTCTACAAGCGCCAGTGGAAACTATATAATAAGAGGTGAGATGCACAATGGCATTGGCTATTTTGATAAAAATGGAAACTTTGTTGTTGAATATTTTGATGAAAACACAAAGCGCGTTAAAAAAATGACCTATAGCAAAGAGATTAATGAAATGAAATAGCAACATCTCTTGTTAAGATACTTATAAAAGTCCCGATTAATTCGGGACTTTTTGTATTTTAGAAACTCAAAAAAAAATTGGATGAGCACACAGGCATTAAAATTGGCATTAAACTTTTTTAAAAAACTGGAAAAAAACAACAATCGCGATTGGTTTAACGAAAACAAACCAGAGTTTAAAGCGATTGAAACTGAGATTAAAAAAATTTATAATTCGGTTTTAGAAAATCTAAATAAACACGACGAGATAGACAAACTAAAAATTTTTAGAATATACAGGGATGTTCGTTTTTCTAAAAATAAGCTACCATACAAAACCCATTTTGGAGGCTCGTTTCACAGAGCAAAGCCCAAATTACGTGGTGGCTATTATCTGCATATTCAGCCTAACAACGAGAGCTTTATAGCTACCGGATTTTGGGAGCCTGCTAAAGAAGATTTGTTGCGCATTCGCAAGGAATTTGAAATGGACGACCAAGAAATCCGGAATATAATTGAAAACAAATCCTTTAAGAAAGTTTGGGGAGGCTTAGTTGGCGACGAAGTAAAATCTGCCCCTAGAGGTTTTGATAAAGCACACAAAGCCATCGATTTAATTAAAAAGAAACAATATATTTTCGTTAAAAAATATACTGACAAAGATGTTTTAAACCCTGGTTTTTTAGACGATGTCAATGCGTCGTTTAAAGCCATTCGTCCGTATTTCGATTATATGAGTGATGTGCTTACTACCGATTTAAATGGCGTGTCTTTAATTGAATAGCTTTTTAAACCGCCGCTAACAATTCGGGTTTTTCAAACAATTGAATATGGCTTAACAAACGCTCCTTTACAATATGCATCATGCGTTTGTTTAAAGCCGAGGAGTTTTCAATGTAGATTAAATATTCTTCAACAGTAAAAAGTCCGATAATCATGCCTTTTACAGAGTTTCTAAATTTCATATCTTTTTGAATGGCATTTTCAATATAATCCATGCGCTTTTGTAGAGACAAATCATAAAAAACAGATTTATGTTTAACCACATAATTTTTAAAAACTTCAATAAGCAAATCATTTTGCAGCTTAATAACAGGGCGCAAAACTAAATTCTGAAAACGCTCATCCGCACTCATGTTATCTTTAATAGTTGTCGATGAAATTTCGGGGCGAATACTTTTTAGGTTTAATAATCGTGAGTTCATGGTTTAGGATTTTCATTAAATGTATCAATAATCAGCCCTTGTAATTATCAATACCTTTATTATTATCAACCGGGTTATTAACAATGAAGATTTTTCTATCTTTAAATAAAATTTAAAACGCCAAACATCAGCAAGTAAAATTTTGGGAAACAATAGATTAATCTTAATTATCAACATATTTTATTAAAAAATCAATTTCGAATTGGAATTTTTCTTATCGGTTCCCAATGGCAATCAGCAACAAAAATTATTATAAAAACTACAATTTAACACATGAAATTTCAAACAAGAAAATGGATTAAACCCGAAGATTTAAACCCAAACGGCACCCTTTTTGGCGGTCGCCTTTTAGAATGGATAGACGAAGAAGCAGCCTTGTTTGCCATTATTCAATTTGATAACAAAAAAGTAGTTACCAAATCTATGGGCGCAATCGAATTTGTAGCCTCGGCAAAACAGGGTGATGTTGTAGAAATTGGTATTGAAATCACCAAGGTTGGAAACGCTTATATCGCCTTAAGCTGTGAGGTTAGAAATATTATGACGCACGAAACCATAATTACCATTTCCAACATTATCATGGTTAATTTGGGTGAAGACGGGAAGCCCAAAGCGCATGGTAAAAACATCTAAATTCTAAACGAGCCAAAGGGTTGAAAAATCGTTTTAAATATTATAATCAATTCAGTTGTTCTGTTGCATAAAATTCAATTTATAATGCTTCTATTGGAAATTTTATAAAAATTCAATAACAGAGCGCCCTAAAGTTTTAAATAACTCTATTATACTATAAATTTGTATTCCTTACTAAATTATAAGATATTTTATGAGTAAAACATTGTTTGACAAAGTGTGGGATTCGCACGTTGTAAGAAAGATTGAAGGTGGGCCAGATGTGTTTTTTATTGATCGCCATTTTATACACGAAGTAACTAGCCCCGTTGCTTTTTTAGGATTAAAAAGTAGAGGCCTTAGTGTGTTATACCCCGAACGTACATTTGCTACGGCAGACCACAATACCCCAACTATAAACCAGCATTTACCAGTTGAAGACCCCTTATCGGCAAATCAACTAAAAGCGTTGGAAGATAATTCTAACGAATACGGTATCAGCCATTGGGGATTAGGGCATAAAAAGAACGGTATCGTTCACGTGGTTGGGCCAGAGAATGGTATTACATTCCCGGGCGCTACAATTGTTTGTGGCGATTCGCACACATCAACTCACGGTGCTTTTGGAGCCATCGCCTTTGGTATTGGAACTTCCGAAGTCGAAATGGTACTGTCTACACAATGCATCATGCAACCTAAGCCTAAAAAAATGCGCATTAATGTAAATGGGCAATTGGGTAAAGGTGTTACGCCAAAGGATGTGGCTTTATATATCATTTCGCAATTATCAACTTCTGGCGCTACAGGCTATTTTGTTGAATACGCTGGTGATGTTTTTGAAAATATGACCATGGAAGGCCGTATGACGGTATGTAATTTATCCATTGAAATGGGAGCTCGTGGCGGCATGATTGCACCAGATGAAACCACTTTCGCTTATTTAAAAGACAAACCACTATCTCTTAAAGGTGAAGCTTGGGATAAAGCCGTAGAACATTGGAAAACCCTAAAAACCGATGCCGATGCAACTTTTGATAAAGAATTGACCTTTAATGCCAGTGATATTGAACCAATGATTACTTACGGAACAAATCCGGGCATGGGAATAGGCATTTCTAAAAATATACCAAACGCCGAAGCTGTTGAAGGTGGCGTAGCGACTTACAATAAGTCTTTGAATTATATGGGATATAAAGAAAACGATGCCATGATTGGCAAAAAAGTAGATTACGTATTCTTGGGCAGTTGTACCAATGGTAGAATTGAAGACTTTCGTGCGTTTGCATCCATTGTTAAAGGCCGAAAAAAAGCTGAAAATATCACGGCGTGGTTAGTTCCCGGGTCTCACGAAGTTCAAGACAAGATTAAAGAAGAAGGTCTTTTAGATATTATTAACGAAGCTGGTTTTGTTTTAAGACAACCGGGTTGTTCGGCTTGTTTGGCAATGAACGACGATAAAGTACCTGCAGGAAAATATGCGGTAAGCACCTCCAATAGAAACTTTGAAGGTCGCCAAGGTCCAGGTTCTCGAACCTTATTGGCAAGCCCGTTGGTTGCAGCAGCAGCAGCAGTTACTGGTGTGGTTACAGACCCTAGAGAATTAATTTAAAATACAAAAGTAAAATATTAAGACGTTTTAAAACCTTGAATATTTAATATTGAACTTTAAACTTATAAAACATGGCTTACGATAAATTTACAACACTAACCAGTACCGCAGTTCCATTACCTTTGGAAAATGTTGATACCGACCAGATTATACCAGCACGTTTTTTAAAAGCTACAAAACGAGAAGGTTTTGGCGATAATCTGTTCCGTGATTGGAGATATAATAATGACGATACACCAAAAGAAAGTTTCGTTTTAAACAACCCCATTTATAGCGGAAAAATTTTAGTTGGAGGCAAAAACTTCGGTTCGGGTTCATCAAGAGAACACGCGGCTTGGGCGGTTTACGATTATGGATTCCGTTGTGTGGTTTCGAGTTTCTTTGCCGATATTTTTAGAAACAATTGTTTAAATGTTGGCGTTTTACCGGTTCAGGTTAGCCCAGAATTTTCAGAACAAATTTTTGAGGAAATCTACAAAGACCCCAACACAGAAATAGAGGTAAACTTGCCCAAACAAACAATCACCATCAAATCGACCGGAGCTCAAGAATCTTTTGAAATTAATAGCTATAAGAAAGAAAACATGCTCAATGGTTTTGATGATATTGATTATCTTCAGAATATGAAAGGTGAAATAGAATCTTTTGCTAATGATTTGATGTTGTAAATGGCAACACGACGTATAGAAATAATGGACACGACATTACGCGATGGCGAACAAACATCGAGTGTGTCGTTTTCTGCTTCTGAAAAGTTAACCATTGCAAAACTTTTACTGGAAGAATTAAAGGTAGATCGTATTGAAATTGCTTCAGCACGAGTGTCTGAAGGCGAACTGCAAGCCGTAAAAGATGTTACACAATGGGCCGCTGAAAACGGATATTTACATGCCGTTGAAGTATTGACTTTTGTTGATAACGGTGTGTCCATCAATTGGATGAAGGAGGCAGGTGCCAAGGTTCAAAATTTGTTAACCAAAGGTTCATTAAACCATTTAACCCATCAGCTTAAAAAGACTTCAAATCAGCACTTTAAAGAAATAGAAAAAACATTACGATTAGCTAAAGAGAGTGACATTGAAACCAATATATATTTAGAAGATTGGAGCAATGGCATGCGAAACTCTAAAGCTTATGTGTTTGAGTTTTTAGCGTTTTTATCAACGCAACCTGTAAAGCGTATCATGTTACCGGACACTTTGGGTATTTTAACACCTCAAGAATCTTACGCATTTGTAAAGGAAATAAAAGATAAATATCCCAATTTACATTTCGATTTTCACGCGCACAACGATTACGATTTGGGCGTTGCCAATGTAATGGAAGCTTTAAAGGCTGGAGCCAACGGTTTACATTTAACGGTAAACGGCATGGGCGAACGCGCCGGAAACGCACCCATGGCAAGCACTATTGCGGTTATAAACGATTTTATGCCAGGTGTTGAAATTGGTGTAAACGAAAAGGTTTTATATACCGTTAGTAAGCTGGTGGAGAATTTTTCGGGGGTTATGATACCTGCCAACAAACCGGTTATTGGCGCCAATGTATTTACGCAAACGGCTGGAATTCATGCCGATGGCGACAACAAAAAGAACCTTTATTTTAGCGATTTGTTGCCCGAACGTTTTGGTAGAAAGCGGCAATATGCTTTAGGAAAAGCATCGGGAAAAGCGAACATTCAAAAGAATTTACAGGAGTTGGGACTTCAGCTGGACGATGAGGATTTAAAAAAGGTTACCCAACGTATTATTGAGTTGGGCGATAAAAAACAGGTGGTCACCAAAGAGGATTTGCCTTATATTATTTCGGATGTTTTAGACAGGACTTATGAGGAAAAGGTAAAAGTGAACTCGTATGTATTAACACATTCCAAAGGATTAAAGCCTTCAACAACAGTGTCGATTAGTATTGAAAACGAGACTTTTGAAGAGCACTCTCAGGGCGACGGACAGTTTGATGCTTTTATAAACGCGATAAGAAATGTGTTTAAACGAAAAAAACTCGTGTTGCCCGATTTGATTGATTATGCGGTTAGGATTCCACCGGGGAGCCGATCGGATGCGTTGTGTGAAACCATTATTACTTGGAAGAATACAGAAAAGGAATTTAAAACCCGTGGTTTGGATTCCGATCAAACCGTTTCGGCGATTAAGGCCACCGAGAAAATGTTGAATATTATAGTAAGTTGAAAAGGATGAAGGATAGTAGAAGACCGAAGATGAAAGCTTATCTAATAAAAAATACGAATCACTTTAATTTAAAAGTGTGAGGGTTCCGCGTTAGGGATTGAGGCATTTGTTGAAGCTCCCCGACGGAGGAGGGAGCGACTGCCGAAAGCCCGACCGAAGCGTTTCCTGCAAGGTTTCTTTTTTAACCTTGTAGGTATAAAGTGAAGGGAACGCCCAACTTCTCGATACTATTCCAATACAAATTGGAATTACGCGAAGTGCCATTAAAAATAGAAATTTAAAATATAAAATAAATAATAATGAAATTTAATATTGCCCTTTTAGCCGGAGACGGCATTGGACCAGAGGTTATAGATCAAGCCGTAAAAGTTAGCGACGCGGTTGCCAAGAAATTTGGACACGAAATTACATGGAAACCTGCCTTAACGGGCGCCGCTGCCATTGATGCTGTTGGTGAACCTTACCCGGACGAAACGCATGCTGTTTGTGCAGCTTCGGATGCGGTTTTGTTTGGTGCCATTGGTCACCCGAAATACGATAACGACCCGAGTGCGCCTGTACGCCCGGAACAGGGTTTATTGAAAATGCGTAAAAAATTGGGCTTGTTTGCCAATGTGCGACCAACGTTTACATTTCCGTCGTTATTGGATAAATCGCCCTTGAAAAAAGAGCGTATTGAAGGAACCGATTTGGTGTTTTTGCGAGAGCTTACCGGAGGTATTTACTTTGGAGAAAAGGGGCGAAGAGACAACGGTGAAACGGCTTATGACAACTGTGTTTACACGCGCGAAGAGGTACAACGTTTAGCGAAAAAAGGCTTTGAATTGGCCATGACACGCCGTAAAAAATTATGCTGTGTGGATAAGGCCAACGTTTTGGAAACCTCGCGTTTATGGCGTGAAACGGTGCAAGCAATGGAAAAAGATTATCCGGAAGTGGAAGTGAGCTACGAGTTTGTTGATGCCGTAGCGATGCGTTTGGTACAATGGCCAAATAGCTACGATGTGCTGATAACCGAAAACTTGTTTGGTGATATTTTAACGGATGAAGCATCGGTAATTTCAGGTTCGATGGGGTTGATGCCATCGGCTTCTATGGGTGCTGATATTGCTTTGTTCGAGCCCATTCACGGATCGTACCCTCAAGCCACGGGACAAAATATTGCCAACCCTATGGCAACGGTTTTATCGGCTGCTATGATGTTTGAGACTGCTTTTAATTTACCCGAAGAAGGTAAAGCCATTAGAGATGCTGTAAATAAAGCATTAGCTGAAGGTGTAGTTACCGAAGATTTGGCTGAAGGTGGAAAAGCCTACGGCACCAAAGAAGTAGGGGATTGGTTGGCTGCAAATATCTAAAAAACAATCACTTAGATTGTTGTTTTAAAAAAGGATTTAGTAATTTTATACTAAATCCTTTTTTTTGGGAATCTCTTTCAGTATTAATTTAAATAATAGAAATTATGAAACTATTAAAAATTACCATGCTGTCCCTTTTCTTTTTCGCAACCTATACATTTCAATCGCAAAATATTGCTGATTTCACATCAGTAACACCGGCATCACAAACGGATCAATTTGTAATTCCGTCATCTCACAAGTTTCAAAAGATTATAGAAACGGGAGACCCCTTAACAGCAGGTGGTACCTTTAAAGTAAAACCAGATTTTACTGCTTATGTTCCCATTGCTGGAAGTAGCACAAATGGTTATTTGAGTATCAATTCAGAAGGAAGTATATTGACTGATGGAGGAGGAGGCGTACAAATATTAGATATCAATTTTAATGCAACTACTAAATTGTGGGAGACACCCGCTTCTGAAGATTTAAACTTCGCAGCAGTTGGTGGTACAGCAGCAAATTGCTCCGGGGCAGTAACCGCTTGGGGAACAGTTATTTCTTGTGAGGAGGTTGCATATAATGAAGGAGGCACAGGGTTAACAGATTTTAATTTTGATGGTTATAATGATATAGGTTGGAATATTGAAATTAATCCAGCAACAAAAACAGTAATTGGCAAACATTGGGCTATGGGTAATTTTAAGCATGAAAATGTTGCTATTCATTCTAATAACCGAACAGTTTACCAAGGAGCTGATGATACCGTTGGGCATGGCTTCTTATACAAATTTGTAGCAACCAATCCTCAAGATTTAAGTGCTGGAAATCTATATGTGTTTTCGGGCTCTAAAAGCGGTGCAGGTTCATGGATATTAATTAATGACAGTACAAATCCTGCTCATCAACTACCAGCGCATCAAAACATTACTAATGAATTGAGTTTAGCAGCCGGAGCTACTGAATTTGAAGGAATAGAAGATGTTGAAATTGGTCTAGACGGCATGATTTACTTTGCTGTTAAAGGTGCTCCAGATCAAAGAGTATATAGGTTTTCAGATTCTGACCCACTTGAAGCATCTGCTTCGACTGTTACTATGGAAACATATGTTGGTGCTATGAGTTATGATATTAATGATGGAATTAGTACTACATCAGTAGCTTGGGGAGGAGGCAATGATAATTTAGCTTTTGATGGAGACGGAAATCTTTGGGTGCTTCAAGATGATAATTCTGGAAATAAACAGTTTTATATTTGGGTTGTTGAAAACGGACATACACAAGCGAGTCCACAAGTTGAGCTGTTTGGCATTACACCACATGACGCTGAACCCACAGGTATTACATTTACGCCAGATTATAAATACTTATTTATGTCGTTTATGGCTCCAAATCCAACCAATGTGGCTAATCAAACTGATGCAGCTGGAAACATAGTTAAATTTGATAAAGGTACTAGTTTGGTGATTGCATTATCGGAAAATTTAGGATCATCTCTTTCTACTGATGATAAGCAATTTGATAAGGCCTATACATTTTTTCCAAACCCATTAAAGGCATCAAAAGATTTAATAATAAAAGGCAATCAAATTAATAACATCAAACTATATTCTATTTTAGGAAAAAAAATATTAGATGTTGATTATAATAGTTTGAATGAAGTAAAACTGAATCTTAAAGATGTTAAATCTGGTCTTTATCTTTTTAAAGTGAATGATAAAGCTGCTTCAAAATTGATTATTAAATGACATAGTTAATAATTAAACTTAAAATAGCCCGTAAATTTTGTTTTATGGGCTTTTTGCATTTTATAACATATCACACCAACCAGACAATCCCCATTAATAGGTATTACCAATACAACTATCTTATATACAGAAAGTTGTCTATTTGAAAGAAAGTGTTGTTATTAAAAAATCCAAGTAGAACCTTGAATGTTTAAAAGCTAGTCTTTAAACGAAGTGTTGCTAGGTAATTCAAAAATTTCCAAATCGAAATAAGGAAGTGCCGCGATAAGATGATCGAAAACATCGGCCATAATATACTCGTAATTGGCCCATCGTTTGTCGCTGCTAAAGGTGTATATCTCTAACGGAATACCTTGCGTTGTTGGCGCTAATTGGCGCACCATAATCATCATATCTTTATTAATGGCCGAATGGGCTTTTAAATAGGAATCGATATATTTTCTGAAAACCCCAAAATTAGTCAAGTTTCTGCCATTTATCAGAAGTGCTTTGTTGATATCGTTTCTTGTATTGCTGCTTTTAATATCAGCTTGTCTGCTATTTAAATACTCGGTAATCAACTGTACTTTCTTAAGCTTTTCAACCTCGTCATCAGTTAAATATTTGATTGTATTTTGCTTTATAAATAGGGCTCTTTTAATTCGTCTGCCACCGGAATCCGACATACCTCTCCAGTTTTTAAACGAATCGGAAATCAAGGCATAGGTTGGAATTGTAGTAATGGTTTTATCGAAATTCTGCACTTTAACCGTCGCCAAGGTTATTTCGATAACATCGCCATCGGCACCGTATTTTTCAAAAGTAATCCAATCGCCAATACGCACCATATCGTTTATGGACACTTGAATACTGGCAACAAAGCCGAGAATAGTATCTTTAAAAATCAATAAGATAACCGCTGAAATGGCGCCCAATCCGGTAAGGAATTTTAGGAATGGAATGCCTGTAATTACAGCAATGGCCGACATAAAGCCCGCTATCCAAGCAAAAATCATGAACACCTGTATATAGCTATCAATGGGTTTATCCTTTAATCGCGGTAAGGTTTTTAGGTAGTCCTTTAAGGTGTTTAATATGCTTCTTACAATCCAAAGTATTAAAACGATAGCGAATACTTCCAAACTTTTTTTGATGAAGCTTTCAAAATCTGGAAAATCAACAAATACAACGGGCACATATTCTATAACAATTAATAAAGGGATAATGTGCGCGATATTTCGAGGCGCTTTGTTGGCCACCAAAATATCATCGAATTTGGTTTTGGATTTCGCTGCAAATTGTGAAAATGTGCCTCTGAGCAATTTCCTGATAACATAATCAATAATAGACACCACAACTATTAAAATGATTAACAGTGCCAACATGTTTAAGTATTTGGCAAGCGTTTCAGAGGTTCCTAAAGCCACTAAATAATCATAAAAAAAGTGTGTGTACTCCGTATCCATTTACTTGGCAGCTTTTAAATAGTTTCTGTCGACATAAAAGGTTCCGAATGGAATGATAGAGGCCAAAAGCACCACCGCAAATTGTTTGTTATTCCAAGAAAAATCATTCTTAAAAACAAAAGCCAAAGCGATGTAAGCAATGAATAATATACCATGTGGCATACCCAAAAGCTTTACGTATTGCGGATCGTGGGCTAAATACTTAATGGGTGTGGCTATAAAAAGCAATAAGATATACGATACACCTTCTAATAGGGCAATCACCCTGAACACGTTGATAAAAGAAAACATAGACACTTAATTTTGCGCAAAAATAGCACAGAAAAGTGGATAAACAGTACAATTTAAGAGAATTTTATAATGCGTTGAAAATGATTAATCCGTAGATAAGAAAACGCAGCAAACGCAAAGAACCATAGAGCATCACACTTCTAAACGGAAACTTAATCAGGCCAGCCGCAATACATGAAATTGAAAAGGGTAGTGGTAGCAAAGCCCCAACTACAATTAAAAAACCGCCCCATTTTCGGGAGTTTTTAAGTTGTTTTTCCATTTTAACTTCTAAATACTTGTGTACCCTGGGTGTTTTGGTAATGCTACGTCCCATCCAATAGGCCAAAAGACCACCGCTATAAGATAATATGGCCAATAAAAACAAATACAGCCAAGGGGCATACATTTTTCCTGCCCAAGCGATAAAAATCTCTGGCGGTATAAGGCCTAAAAGGGTTTCTGAAACAAAGAAAAAAGATAAAACGCCAAAAGCGGGCAATATTTCGGTAAGTCGCGTTAATGCGGCATTGATATCAAAGAAATGATTTATAGCATAAACCGCAATAACTATAGCCACAATGTATGGTGTTGCTTTTTTAACAGCTTGCCAAACAAAAGTATAAAAACCAGTATATGTATAATACTGGTGCAATAATTGCAACCGGGATTTTTTATCCTTAGATTTTTCTTGCGATTCGGGCTTCATTTATTTTATGCGATAATTAAAATAGGGTGCAAATATACAACACGCATTTTTCTTATGAAATATTTTTTTATTAAGAACTTGTTAATTCATTGGTACGTTGGTAGTTATAGAGCATTTGAAATATTCTATTTTACATAATGTAAATTATAGAACATACAATAACAATTAGTGTCATAGCGTTTTTGGGCGCTATTTAACTTAATTGCAGATATAATGTCTTTAGACTTATATCGATCCTATTTATGACAAGCTAATTGTGGCTTCGTAACTATAGTTATATAATTGTTCAAAAAATAAATTTATATATAAAAAAACAAAGAAAACAGTAAAGAGAATTTTACGAGTTATAACAAATCAAAGCTAATTTTTATGCCCTGTATCACCATACCTGTTCCTATAATGGCAATAACCAATCCCATTATTTTACCAATTACAGAAATAACGTTATTCCCCACTATTTTTACAATAAGGTCGCTGGCTCTAAATGTTAAATAGGTAATTAAACTAATACTGCCGAATATGGCAATTACTAAAAATATATGGATGGTTTCAACGTTAGAAACAAAGTTCATGGCTGTAACAATGGTACCGGGTCCTGCTAAAATTGGAATGGCCATCGGTGAAACCGCAATATCTTCTTCGGTATCTACTTTTTTAATGCTTTTCACATTAGATTGTTTGGATTGTAGCATCTCAAAACCAATAAAAAAAATTAAAATACCTCCTGTTATTTTAAAAGCGGGAATACTGATATTAAAGAGTTCGAATATGTATTTTCCTAAAAGAACAAATACCGTAACAATAATAAAAGCTATAATATTTGATCTTTTGTTAATATCCCTTTTTGCTTCTTTATCATAACCTTGGGTTAAAGACACAAAAACGGTCATGTTTGAAATGGGGTTGGTAATGGCAAAGAAACCAGTAAAAACGGTGATTGAGAATGTAATTAAATTATCCACTTTTATTTTAAGATTTGAATCGCAAAGAACTTAAATTTCATCTGTTTGAACTACTGAAAATTTACATTATTTCAAATTACTTTACAATGTATTGAAATTTAGCGTAATTTCTACATTATTTTAATTTAAGCTTAGCCTTCCCTACGCAAAACCTCTAAAGGCGAACTCCTTAAAACCGTTTGAATATTACTTAATCCAATGCCTAAAACCAACAAGGTAATGCCTGGTAAAAAAACCACAAATGGCATCACGGAAGGTAAAAAAGGTTCTTGAAATACAAAAACCGCTAAACACAAGCTGCTTAGTAACGCCAATAAAATGCCTACCAAGCTGCCTAAAAGTCCTAGAAACACATATTCAAAAGCTGTAATTTGTAAAATTTGTTTGTTTTTGGCACCTAAGGTTCTCAGTAATACACTTTCTTTAATACGTTGGTATTTGCTGGTTCGTACCGAACCTATTAAAACAATAATTCCCGTAAGGATGCTAAAAAATGCCATAAAGTTAATAACCCACGATACTTTATTTAATATATCTTCAACAAAGCTAAAAACTTGTCTTAAATCTATTATGGACACATTAGGAAATTTACTAACCAAAGTGTGCTGTAAGTCTGCGGAGACCCTCTCGTTTGGAACTGAAGTTGTTAACACATTAAATTGCGGCGCTTCTTCTAAAACCCCTTTAGGGAAAACAATGGAAAAATTGAGTTGCATTTGTGCCCAATCTACGGCACGGATACTACCAACTATTGTTTCTATTAAAACACCTTGGATATTAAAAACAACGGCATCTCCAACGGTAATATTGGCGTCAGCTGCCAAATTATCGGAAATGGAAATCACTATGGGATCATTGGCATTCAATTTAGGTGTCCAAGTTCCTTTTATGATGACTTCGGAAGCTGTAAGCGTATCGCGATAGGTGGTTCTAAATTCATGGTTTAAAACCCAACGTCTGGTTTGAGGTGCCCTATCTTGACGAATATCATTCACCAATCGGCCCTTAATACTATGCATGCGCATGGTAACCAACGACATATTATTAAGTAGCGGTAAGTCTTTTGCCGTTATGCTTTGTACCACTTTACTGCGCTGTTCGGGCTGAACATCTAAAATAATCATATTTGCATTTTGTGTGGTCTGCCCTAGTTCGACTTTCGATAACAAAATATCTTTTGTAAAATATAAGGTGCTTATTAAAAATGTGCCTAAACCAATAGCCACTACCAAAACCACCGTTTGATTGTTTGGTCTGAATAAATTAAGCAAACTTTGGCGTGCTGTAAAATTCCAATGTTTTGGAAAAAACCGTTTTATCATTCTAATATAGCCTAAAGCAACACCTGCTAAAAGGATAAATGTAATAACCGTAGCCACAACAAATGCAAAAGCGTAAAACAGATTTTGAATCAACCAAAAGGCGAATAAAAGCAAGAATACCAAAATAGCACCATATACCAAAAGACGTATTTTTAGTGGCTCTTGTACAGCATTTTCATCAACACGCAATACATCTAATGGCGATACATACCACGTTCGGAGTAATGGTAAAAGTGCAAATAAAACAGACATAAATAGTCCTAAGAATACACCTATAAATAACGGTTGGGCAGAAATAGAAATGTTTAATGAAAAGGGTAAAAAGTCTTTTAACAAATACGGAAATAGGCTTTGAAGTCCAATGCCAATAAGAGAACCTACTAAACCACCAATAACACCAATGCCCGCAATTTGAATCAGGAAAATAATAAAACTTTGAAGCCGAGAAGCACCCAAACATTTTAAAACGGCAATGGCTTTTAATTTCTCTTTAATATAAATACTTACTGAACTGGCAATGCCAATACAGCCTAAAAGTAAAGCGATAAAAGCAGCCAAATTCAAGAATTTACCAACATTTTCATAGCGTCTTCCTAAGCGCCTTGTGGCATCTTTATGTGTTTTAATGTCCGCATTTTCAAACTCCAAAAGTGGTTCTAATTTGTTTTTAAACGGATTTAAATTTAAAGTATCGGAAGCTTTATAGAAGTATTGGTATTCTTTGCGACTACCAAATTGTATGAGGTTTGTAGCTTCAACAAATCGATAAGGGATAACAACAGGTGGCGCCATCGCACTCGAAAAAGAAGAGCTTCCCGGAATTGATTTCAATGCGCCGGAAATGGGCAATAATATGTCGCCAATTTTAATAGAATCGCCAGGTTTTACATTAAATTGAAGCATTAACGCCGCATCCACTAAAGCACCTCCCGATGTTTGATAAGCATTTGCAGCTGCTTCAGGAAGTGTTTGAGCTTTACCATAAAAAGGGAAATCGCCTTCCAAACCACGAACTTTAACTAGTTTAGTGCCTCCTTTTTTAGGAAAAGCCACCATAGATACAAAATTGATTTCGAAAGCATCAGGTTTTAATGAATCGATAATCGCTCGGGCGCGCTCCGTTGGTTCTTGCCTGGAGTCGATGATATAATCGGCCCCCATCATGGTTTTGGACTGACTTTGGATGTTATCTCTTAAATTGGTACTGAATAATTGAATGGAAACCACTGCGGCAATACCCAGAATAATGGATGCCATAAATAGCAACAGGCGTACTTTACTAGCTTTAGCATCGCGCCATGCCATTTTAAAAAGCCAAGTGATTTGTAAACTTTGTTTTAGAAAATTGTTTTTCACAGGAGGCTGGTAGTTTGGTTGCTTACTATTTTTCCACCTTTAAGCCTTAAAATTTGTTGTGTTCTATGGGCTAATTCCAAATCGTGGGAAATAATAACCAAAGTGGTTCCGTTTTCTTTATTTAAATCGAATAACAATTGAATGACTTTCTCGCCCGTTTCTTCATCCAAATTTCCAGTGGGTTCGTCAGCAAATAAAATAGAAGGTGCATTTGCAAAAGCCCGAGCTAATGCCACTCGCTGTTGTTCGCCACCAGAAAGTTGCGACGGATAATGATGCACTCTGTCTCCTAAACCTACTTTTTGCAACAAACCCATACTTTTTTTTGTGGCTTCCTTAGAGCCTTGTAACTCTAAAGGCACACTCACATTTTCAAGTGCTGCAAGTGTGGGCAACAATTGGAAATTCTGAAAAATAAAACCCACTTCCCTATTTCGTAACTGTGCGCGTTGGTCTTCGTTTAAAAGGCTTAAATCTTGTCCGCATAATTCCACAGTACCCGCATTGGGTTGGTCCAATCCGGCACAAAGCCCAAGCAATGTTGTTTTTCCACTTCCTGATGGGCCAACAATGGAGAACGTTTGGCCTTTTTCAACATCAAAAGAGATATCGTGTAAAACAGTTAATTGTTTGTTGCCACTGGTGTAAGTTTTCTCTAACCCAGTAATCTTTAATATCTTTGACATGTAATTTTTATTTTAAAATACTGACTTATGTCCATGCTTCAAAATTATCAAATGCATTTAACTGTACCAACTGGAAAAGCGGCTAAACTCTTAAAGTTTTGTTATTTTATTTTATTGGTTTTACTGGTGTCTTGTGGAGAAACTAAAACAAAAAATACAGCGGAAACGAAACAAGATTTAGAGCAAGCCAAAGACACGTTGGTAAAAAACAAGGCAACAAAAACGATTTTATGTTTTGGAGATAGCATTACGGCAGGATATGGTTTAGATGATGTAAATGATGCATATACCGGTGTATTACAAAAACGTATTGATTCGTTAAGTTTGAATTATACTGTGATAAATTCGGGTGTAAGTGGCGAAACTACTGCTGGCGGAAAAAGCAGAATTAATTGGGTGATAAAACAGAAACCTACCATTTTTTTATTGGAACTTGGTGCCAACGATGGCTTGAGAGGTGTCCCATTAACAGAAACACAATCCAATTTACAAGCCATTATAAATGTGGTTAAGGAAAAAAGTCCAGAAACTACTATTATACTTGCAGGTATGCAATTACCACCAAATATGGGACAAGATTACACTACAAAGTTTAGAGCCATTTTTAAGGATGTTGCAACAAAAAACAATATAGAATTTATTCCTTTTATTTTAGAAAATGTAGGTGGTATTGCGTCTTTAAATCAAAGGGATGGTATTCATCCAAATAAAGACGGTCATAAAATAGTAGCCAATAACGTTTGGGAGGTGTTAAAGCCTCTGCTTTAATAGCTTTATGTTTTTTTTGAAGCTAAAATAGAATTAAATCATGTATTCCTTTTAGCCTTCATCTCCTGAAACAACTCTTTAAACAAGCCTCTCGCAAT
Organism: Hwangdonia lutea; assembly: GCF_032814565.1. Classification (GTDB taxonomy): domain Bacteria; phylum Bacteroidota; class Bacteroidia; order Flavobacteriales; family Flavobacteriaceae; genus Hwangdonia; species Hwangdonia lutea. Next base: position 3,489,921 of record NZ_CP136521.1, on the reverse strand, counting down.
CAACAGCTTCATAATTTCATTGGTGCCGGCATAAATTCTGGCCACTCGGTTATCGGCATACATGCGGGCAATGGGATAATCCCACATATAACCATAACCCCCAAATAATTGCAGACATTCATCAACGACTTTTCCGTGCATTTCGGTTGCCGAATATTTAGCTATGGAAGCACTTTCAGCGGTAAGCTTATGATTTGATAATAATCGTGTGCAACGGTCTAAAAAAGCTTGATGCACTTGTAATTGCGTGGCACATTCCGCCAATTTAAATTGAGTGTTTTGAAAATTGGCAATGGGTTGTTTAAAAGCGGTTCTTGTGGAGGTGTATGCAATCGTTTTTTCAATAGCGCCTTCAGCCCCACCAATGGCGGTAAGGGCCACTGTTAAGCGCTCTCTGGCTAATTCTGTCATCATAATTTTAAAACCCAATCCTTCTTCACCCAATAGATTTTCTTTTGGAACTTTTACATTATCAAAAAACAATTCGCAGGTATCCTGGGCTTTCATACCTATTTTTTTGAAAGGCACTCCTTTTTCAAACCCTATAAATGTGCTTTCCATAATCAATAAAGACACGCCTTCTTTATCTGTTCCAACATTGGTTTTTACCGCCACTATGGACATATCACTCATGTAACCATTTGTAATGAAGGTTTTTTGCCCGTTTACTAAATAATAATCGCCTTTATCTACGGCGGTTGTTTTGATGGCTTGCAGGTCGCTACCACAATTTGGTTCGGTCATGCCAAGGGAGGTGATGAGCTGTCCCGTTGCCATTTTTGGTAGGTATTTTTTCTTTTGGGCTTCGGTGCCATATTTTAATAGATAGGGTGCTACGATATCGGAATGCAACGAAAAACCAGGGCCATTAACGCCTTCTTTTGCCATTTCTTCAATAAACAAAGCGCTAAAACTAAAATCTAAACCACTACCGCCGTATTGTTCAGGTATATCGATACACAGCAACCCTAACTCTCCCGCACGTTCCCATATGTTACGGCTTACCATCCCGTTTTTTTCCCATTCATCGGTTTGATCTAATATTTCATTTTTAATGAAATCCTGAATCATTTTCCGCATCATTTTATGCTCTTCGGATGCGTATATGTCTCGTTCTAATAAAACATGTTGTAACATAACCTGTGCTTTTAGAATTATTAATAATTAGGCCTATGCCATTGAAATAATAAAGGTAACCATAAATCTCATTTCAAAAACATTAGACTTTGCTCCTATCGTCATTTTATTAATGGCTATTCTATTTTGATAAATGAACATTTTATAAATCACCTTTTTCGATCTGCTGAAATTTTACACGTATAATCTCAACGATTAAATTTTAAACAAAAAACATCTAATTATATTAACTTTGCTTTTTGCTTGTTTTTATGGTAAATGCAAATGTTTTTTTAAATAAAAGTACGGGGCTTGTTCTTTCAGGTGGCGGCGTTAAGGGCATCGCCCATATTGGCATTCTAAAAGCACTTTTACAACGTGGTATTTATCCTGATAGCGTATCGGGCGTGAGCGCAGGAGCTTTGGTTGCGGCTTTATATGCCGATGATAAATCTACAGATGATATGCTTGTGTTTTTTAAAGAAACACCCTTACTAAAATACAACTTTGTTACCATAAATAAACCTGGACTTTTCGATACGGATAAATACATTCCTTTTTTCCAAGATTTTTTTTCATCGAACAGTTTTGAAAAATTAAATAGAAAATTAACCATTGTGGCCACCAATATGGAAAAGGGCGCGCCTAAATTTTTTAATAGCGGTAACTTGTTTAAACCGCTACTTGCATCTGCCGCTTTGCCACCGGTATTCAGTCCGGTTTTAATTGATGGAAGCCTTTATGCTGATGGTGGCATAATGAATAACTTCCCCATAGAACCACTAATGGGCGACTGCGAATTGATTATTGGTTCGTATACTACCTCGATGAAAGAGGTTACCAAAGGACAACTCAAGAGCTATTATCAAATTACACAGCGTACAAATCTATTAATGTTACATGCCAATGCTAAAGAAAAACTTTTGATACCCGATTTGCTTTTTAACCCCAAAGGCTTGGATAGAATTGGTGTTTTGGATAAACGAGGCATAGAACAAGCATTTGTACTAGGCTATGATTATGCATCAAAATTACTGGACACTAAAATTATAATGTAATTGAATTATGGTTTTCCCTTGGAGGCGTTACGGATATTAGGGAATCGTATAACCGTACAGCATTTTTTATTCTTCAAGTAAGTCTAATTTCCAACCAGGATTTGGTCTTTTTTCTTTCCAATCCCAATATGTTCCGTAAAAGTCGTCGTGAAGCATTGAATCGATTTCATTTTCTTCATCATAATCAACCAACATAACATCTTCCCATTCTCCAAATTCAACAGTTGGGTCTGATGTTCCGTCTATTATATTGAGTACAGCGAAAAAAACGTCAGCGGTATTACTTGCGAATACTTTTCTCAAAGCACTTTTTAAGGTCGGATTGATTTCTAGTTTTTCCAATTCGGATTTTTCCGATTCCGTAAATCCTCCGTTCGATGGATAATTTATTAGGTGGTTTGTTCTTTTATTTTCAAGGTGATTTACAGTATGGCTAGCGTTTTCCTCAATCAGTTGATGGATTGAAACTAAAAGTGATTTTTTATTGTTTTCAGATAATTTCATTGGCGGTTTTTCAAAATGAGGTGCAACTACGCGATTAAAGTCAAAATTCTATTATGCTAAGGCTATTCCTTACATGTCCTCCATTAGGTCTTCTAGTTGTTTATCGGGCATTAACCAAATAAGCGCCACCAAAACATAACAAGCTATAGAGAGCCATGTATTTACAAAAGCCAACGGAATTGAAATAATATAAACCCCAACAGATATATAGTCTTTAACCGTGCTTTTACAAAGTTTGCTTAAAGCAAAATTTTCGTCGTGGTAAGCAATCAATACGCGCTCTAAAATAAAATAGGCAACGGCGCACATAAGCAAGACAAAGCCATAAGTAGCCACCGGTAAAGCTACGGTATGATGGCTGTCTTCACCTATCCAACTTGTGGTAAACGGAATGAGTGATAACCAAAATAATAAATGCAGATTTGCCCATAAAATTTTCCCGTTTACTTTTTGGGTTACTTGCATTAAATGGTGATGATTGTTCCAATACACACCCAAATAAATAAAGCTTAACAAATAACTAATAAATATGGGAGCCACCGATAATAAACCTTTAAAAGTGGTGTCTTCGGGTGCCTTCATTTCCAATACCATTATGGTAATAACTATGGCCAATACACCATCGCTAAATGCTTCTAACCTGCCTGTTTTCATTTTGTAGTTTTTATTGGGTTTACACTTAAATAGTTTCTTTTAAAATGAATAGGATTTTGTTGATCACAACTTGTCGTAGTCTTTAAACTTAGGACTTACCAAAGATTTCCATTCGGGATGTCTTTTAACAAATGCAAATACAAACGGACAAAAAGGCAAAAGCAACTTACCTTGTTCTTTAATATGATTTAAGGTTTTTTCGACTATGGCCGAAGCAACACCACGACCACCTAATGCCTTTGGCACTTCGGTATGAATCAATGCGATTTTGCTACTGGTTTCTTTATATTCTATTAATGCGATGTGACCATCGACTTCCATTTCAAAACGGTTTTTAGCTTCGTTTTTTATCAGTGGTAAATTTATATAAGCGTCTTTCATATTGCTAAATATAAAAAAAATAGCTCATTAAAAATGAACTATTTTAAAAGTGTTTCTTAGGTGAACTAATGCATTCAAGCTTTCAAAACTAGATGCATTACATATGAATCGATTTACATGGGATTAAAATTACTCATAAATCTCAAGCTCCTTACCAAGGATGATATCGCGGTTAGCAACAAATAAGCCTTCTTTTAAATCGAGTTTAAGAATTCTATTGGGATTGGTCTGCTCTATTTTTGCGCGACACGACTTTGTTAATAACGGATCGTTATCAAATACAAACGATTCAATTTTATATTCAGGTTTATTTGGTTCTTTAATAATAGGAAGTATTTGCGTAAGCTCATTACCAAACATATATTTTCCGGGTATAAAAGTGTAAAAAGTGTAGCGTCCGTTTGCATCGGTTCTCACCCAACCTCGGTGTTTTACATAGCGTTTTTTGTTGTGTCTTTTCAGCTCAAAATTACCGTCTTCATCGGCTTGATGTATAAATAACAGTATATTTTTTGCAGGTGTTTTTCCATCGTTTTCATAAATGGTGCCTGTAATTTTCAATTTACTTGTTCGGGATACAAAATCGGGAATGGTGTCTACACTGTTTAATTGTTTTTCGGCGTAATCGTAAATCGGACTTCGCTTTTTGTAATTCTGTGGGATATCGTTTGAGGCCGTATCGTTTTCTTGGGCATTTGCTGTTACAGAAAAGCTAATCAATAGCAATATGCATAGGGCATTTGAGAGGGTTTTCATGGAGTAATTATTTATAATCGATTCGAAATTAAATAATTATCACGATGAAAAATAAAAAATTCGATTGAACTATATTATTTTACGATGAATAGATGAAATACATTATTGTTATTTAAAATGCTAAATGCTCACATTAAACCTTCTGAAAACACTAAAAAAATGTCCGGTTTAATCTGAATCTTCCACATGCCCAGAATAGGAAATAGGGCTTCTGGAATTTCCCAATAGCTTCACATAGCTTTTCAAACTAGGGTACAGCGTCATGCTAATATTAAAGCGTTCTGATTTGGTTTTGGCATCAAACGAAATGATATAGCTATGCTGTTTTCCTTTGGATACCGTATAGTTTTCCACCACACCTTTTAATTGAATAGGGCCATCAGTTCCGCCATAAGCTACGTTGGTATAGCGCTCGCCATAATAGGGTAAATACGAGGTAATACTATCTCCGGAAATCGTTAAAAAATTGGAATTCCCAATAAGGTTTATAGCACCTGTTGAACTTCCCGATGGCAACATCCCAGAGTTAAGCACGCGCTGCATAGCAGCCGTGGTGCGCGGAAAAGCCCAATTGGATTCAATGGTAAAGTTCTTGTTTTCCACTAAAGTTTCAAGGGCTTTAATTTGCTCGTCTGTAACTTTAGAACTTGCCGATTTACAAGACAAAAAAGTAATGGCAACAATTACTGTTATGATATATAAAGATTTCATTTTTAATTGAACTTAAACGTGTTTCTAAAATACAAAATCTCTATAAATTGTTGTAATAACAGATTGTTAAAAATTGAAATCTATATCTGAATTAACTCAAAACCTTTTTAATTTCGGCCATCCAATCTTCCATCGTTGTGTTATTGGTGTTTAAGGCCAAACTTCCATTTCCGTAGGGCGCATAAATATTTTCGTTGGTTACCGAAAAGAACCCTATTGTTGGTGTTTTTGATGCGCTGGCCAAATGCATCACGCCGTTATCGGCAGCAATAAATATAGCGGTATTGTTTATTATGGCACCCATTTCCCTAATATCCTTGCTGTAAAAATGTGTGGCTTTAAAGTTAATTTTAGAAATGTTTTCAATCGGTAACATTTCAATGATATTAGAATCACTTTCAAATTCCGTTTTCAAACGACTATAAAAGATGTTCCACCAATCTTCAGAATAACATTTATTTCCCGTGGCATTGGTATAAATACAGATGGTTGGTTTGTTGTTTTTAACAATATCCTTGAGTAGTTGTTTACCGTTTTCAATTTCGGAATCGCTCAATTTAATGTTTAAACCGGGTACTTCACTCCTATTTTCATCAAAGCCCAATTTGGTTAAATAATCCCTTAAATTATACACCGGATATTTGGCAATATGCTCGTAATCGGAATGTTTTAGTTGAATCGCCTCATTTACATCACCAAAAACCTTATAATCCGCATTTGAAATCTGTGTAAGCAAGCGTCCTGAAGATGAGTTTTTGTCGCCATTTATAACCAAGTCATAATGTTTTCTTTTGATTGAAACCCAGCATTTAACATACTTAAACAAATGATTGAAAGGCTTTTTGGGCAGCTGATAGATGGTTTTTATTTCTTTATAATTTTCGAAAACCGGAAACGCCACACCGCCTTTTACAAACAAATCGACTTCGCAATTTGGAAATGTATTTATAACTTCTTGTACTATGGGTGTTAAAAGCAGCTGATTGCCCAATCTGTGGTTTGGGCGAATGATTAAAATTTTTTTTATTTCAACCTTGGTATTCGGGTCAAATTTTGGCTCGGTTTGAGAACTACCAATATTTTTGGTAATAAAATGCATCAGCTTTCTGCGAAATACATTTATTCTGTTTGGTACTTTCATCTATTCATTTTATAGCTGGCAAAATTACGAATAAGCTTAGAGTTCGCAAAACTTTAAAAGGCTTACAAAAAAGCATTTTTGCCAATGCTTCAAAAATTATTATTAAATATTTTACCGTAAATGCAACCTTTTGTTTTTTCTGCTGTCTATAATTGTAGCTTAAATAATTGAAGTACTTTTAGAAAGAATTAGAGCCATAAAAATTAATTGGAAACCAACGTATTATATACTCATAAAGAGCTTGTAGAACAAAGCAAGTTGGGAGATAGAAATTCGCAATACAAGTTGTATGAACTGTATGTTGACGCCATGTTTAATATAAGTATGCGCATGGTGAAAATTAAAGAAGATGCAGAAGATGTCGTGCAAGATGGTTTTGTTGAAGCCTTTAATAAACTCGATTCTTTTAAATATGAAAGTACTTTTGGTTCATGGCTTAAAAGGATAATAATCAATAAAAGCATCAATCATTTAAAAAAAAGAAAAATAGCGCTAACCCCAATTGAAGATAAAATGTATCGCATAAAAGCAGATGATGAAAATGAAAAAGACACGCCGGCTATGGAAATAAAAAAAGTAATTCAAGGCATACGGTTATTGCCAGCGGGTTACCAACAAATTATAAATCTGTATTTAATTGAAGGTTACGACCATATTGAAATTAGCGAGATATTAAACATAACTGCGTCTACATCAAAATCGCAATATCACAGAGCAAAGAAAAAATTAATTGACATAATAAATACATTATAATGGACAATTTTGAAAAACACATAAAAGAAAACAAGGCCCTTTTTGATGTGCATAAAGCAGACAAAAGTAAGATTTGGGCAAATATTGAGTCACGGTTAGATAAACCCGAAACAAAAGTAAAAACCTTAAAATTATGGCAAACGCCAGCATTTAAAGTGGCAGCAACTATCATTGTTGCTTTAGGTCTGTTTTCGCTAATTGATGTGGGATTTAATGCATCAAATCAACAAAACAGTTTTGCCTCACAAGAATTAATTGATATTGATATGCACTACAAAGATTTAGTCGCATATCAAGTAAAACTTGTAAACAACAATGCGCAATTATCCGCTGATGAAAAAGAAGCATTTTTACTTTTTATGGATGAATTGGATGTTGAATACGAAGAGTTAAAACAAGAATTACAAAAAAATCTAGATACCGAGCGTGTTTTAGAAGCTATTGTAATTAATTATAAAAAACGAATTGAATTAATAGAGAATTTATTAAAGCAAATTAATAGTTCTAAAAAAACGGAAAGTGATGATGTTTACACGTTATAAAGAAATAGTATTTGTTGCTTTACTAATGGTAAGTTTTTCGGTGTGCTCACAAGAAATGGTGACCAAAAAAATCGAAAAAACATTAGAAATGACTCATACTGGAGAACTGCAATTAAATAACAAATATGGCAATATAATTGTTAACGGATGGAAGCAAAATAGTATTGAAATAATTATTGATATTAAGGTAACTAATAAGAAAAAAGACAATGCTAAAAGTCTTTTAGATAGAATAAAGCCAGAATTTAAAACTGCGGGCGATTACATGAGCATTACTTCTGAAATTTCAGATAAAAACAAGAGTCTTTTTTCAAGATTTTTTAATAAAATAAATCCTATAGATTTAGATAAAAGCAACGTTGAAATAAATTACACGATTAACTTGCCTATTAATGCCGAAATTGACGTTACCAATAAATTTGGCGATGTCATTTTAAAAAACTGGAACGGTAAATTAAAAGCCAACGTGCAACATGGCGATTTATGGATAAATGAAGCTATAACAAATGCCAACATTGATATGAAGTTTGGAAAACTACGAACAAAATCTGTTGATTATGCTTCAATATATTTAAAAAATGGAAGCATTGATATTGAGGAATCTAAAGACTTAATATTGAATACTAGCGGGAGTACGATACAAATTGATGTGGTTTCAGATTTAGAGTTAGTGTCAAGTAAAGATGAGATTACTGTGGAACAAGCCGATAAAATTCATGGCGAACTTTCGTTTTCAAATGCTCAAATAAATAGTGTAGAGAACGGTATTAATTTAATTATGAAGGTAGCAGAATTGAGGGTTTACAAAATAAACAACCCCGATGCAGTAGTAACTATTAATCAAGAGTCTTCAGAAATAAATATAGCCATAAGCAATTTAGCCTTTAAGTTTAATGCCACTTTAGAGGAAGGCTTATTACGCTTGCCAAAAACGTTTTCAAACATCAATACAACTGTTTTAGATAAAAGCAAAAGAATCCGTGAGATTACGGCCTCTTACGGATCACCCAACCTTGGAGCATTCCGTTTTACCGGAAAAAAAGGCATCATCACTTTAAAAGAATAGTCATTTAACATAAATAATTTTTAACGTATGCAACTTATACAATTTTAGGTTGTCTATAGTAATAACTATATCAAATTTTAAAACATGAAGAATATAAAACTTACACTTACAGCAATTTCATTATGCTTTATTGCACTTGTAAATGCTCAAGAATCAAAAGATTACATTGAATTTAACGACCGTAAAAACACAGTACACGGTGTGTATTTAGGCATTGCCACGCATTATGGCGAAATTGACAAAGTTGACACTTATGCTGCTAGTTTTAAAGTGGCTTATGTTGCAAATCAAAAATTTGAAATTGGCTTTGTTGGCGTTGGCTTTTATTCCGATTTTAATCTTCAGGGACTTTCGTATAACAATCGCGATTTAGTTGGTGCCTATGGCGGTTTACATTTAGAGCCTATTTTATTCAGTAAATCTAAATTAAACCTTTCTTTTCCGTTACTTATCGGTGGCGGTGCAGTAGGTTTACTTAAAGGCGATATTAATGATACTTATATTGAAGATTCAGATTGGGAAGCTGTCTTTGTTGTCGAACCTGGCATCAGCATCCTTTATAACATCTCAAGATATTTGCAATTGGAAGCTGGTGTAAAACATAGATTTTCTAGCCGATTAAATTTACAATCTGAATACAATGTATCAAGAATTGATGGCTATTCTGTTGGTATCGGCATAAAAGTGGGCGTTTTTAATATGGGAAGAAATCGATATAAAAAAAATTAACTTAAAACTTTAAACAGATGGAAAATATAAAAACACAATATGTTTTTTCAGAAAACAATCAAGTTTCAATAAAAACAAATAAAGAAGAAAACGAATGGTATCCTATAAATTTTCAATGGATTCCCGTTAAAAAATTAAGCGAAAGCATGAATCAATAAAAACTGTTATTAATCAAAACAGTCAAAATTTCAATCTAAAAATCAATCAAAATGAAATCGAACAGACAACATATTTTATTAGTAATTATAGCACTTACATTAAGCTCTTGTAGCGTTGAAACCATAAGAGTTTCCCCAAATGATAACATAACCTACAGAGACGTAAACATTGTAAATTATGACGCCGTAGAAATTGCAAACGATTTTAACGCATACATCACATTTTCAGATACCGAAGAATCTATACAAGTTGAAGCTAATGCTAATCTGCACAAGTATATCACTGCAACAAAAAAGGGCAATAAGCTTGTTGTAAAACTTAAAAACAACATTAACATTAAAGGGCAAGAAACTTTAAATGTTTATATTACAACAAAATCGATTACAGATTTTACGGTCGCTGCCGATTCTAATATTTACTTACAAAATGCTTTAACTACTAATTCTGCTAAAATAAAAATTGCTGCAGACAGCTATTTTTCAGGAGAAGTTAATGTGAATGATTTGGAGCTAATAGCCACAGCCGATGCCAGAGCCGATTTATACGGGTATACAGATTATTTATATGCAAAACTCACTGCCGATGCAAAACTTACCAGTTATGATTTGATTGTTGAAGATTTAAAAATTAAAATGACAGCAGATTGCAACGCAAGCTTATCGGTAACGAATACTATTGACATTGACGCTAGTGCAGATTGCACGTTGCGTTATAAAGGTGATGCAGCAATTATTTACGAGCGTTTAACAGCCGACTCAAGAATTATTAAAGTTAATTAAGAAAAAAATTAAACGCACTCTTGCCAATTAAATGCGTCGTGGTTTAAACTTTCGTTTGGTATTTATAAAATATACACCCGTTAACAAAACAATGGCAGCAACAACGGATTGCGTTGTAATTTGTTCGTTTAAAATCCACCAGCCCAATATTAAAGCGATAATGGGGTTCACGTAGGTAGATGTTGCCACTTTTTCGGGAGAGACTTCTTTTAAAAGGAAATTAAATGCGGTAAATGCCACAATGCTTCCAAAAAGAATAAGTCCTAACATAGCCCATTGCACATCGTTTTGCCAATCGTGGGGCAACGACCATGGTTCGTTTAAAAAAAGGCTTATTACACCAAGCATCAAGCCACCGGTTATCATTTGGTAGCCCGTATTTACAAAGGAGTTTTTTGGTAAATCTGCTTTTCCAACAAAAATACTGGCATAGGCCCAACTGAGCATACATGCAAAAATTAAAACCATGCCCAAAACTTGTCCCTCTTGACTTATAATTTGTTTCTGACTGACCAAAAGAAAGATGCCCACAAACCCCAAGATTACACCTATATAAGACATAAGGGCAATGCGTTTGTTGTAAAGGAGCCGCATCATAATAAGAACAACCAGTGGTTGTGCCGAAATCTCTAAAGCAGCAAAGCCACTGTCTATATATTTTAAAGCTAAAACTGCAAGTCCGTTGCCTAAAGTTAAAAACAAGAATCCGGCAATAGACGCATTTAGCAATTGCTTTTTTGAAATTTTAAGACTGACTTTTAGCGATTTTGCGATTAGAAAAATAATGGCACCTGCCACTAAAAACCTAACGGCTGCCAGAAAAAAGGGCGGTAAATGGGAAACGGCAATTTTATTAAGCAAATACGTAGAACCCCAAATAACATATATGGCAAAAAATGCCAATATTATAAGAATCGTTTTTCGGGGTAAACTCATACCATATTTTGAGTTTTAAATGTTTAAAAGGAAGTAAAAACTAGATTTTCTTTACTCTAACAGCGTTCATGCCTTTTTGCCCGCGTTCAAGTTCGTAAGTCACTTTGTCGTTTTCGGTAATTTCATCAATTAAACCGCTCACATGAACAAAATATTTTTCTTGATTGATACTGTCTATAATAAAGCCAAAACCTTTTGAGTGATCAAAAAACGAGACTTTGCCCTCTTTTGCGGCTGGCTCCTCTTCTATTCTATCTTCTTTTTTAGGAATGCCCAACTCAATGCTTTCTGCTTCTACCTTTTCGCGCATGGCTGGATCTGGTGGCGTATCGGTTAAATTACCATTAAAATCAACATAAGCAAACTGAATACCTTGAGGGTTTTCTTTAGCTTCGGCTCTACGAGCTTCTTTTCTTTTTTGCTTTTCTTCTCTTTTCTTTAAACGTTTTTTTTCTTTTTCAATTTTGTTAAATGTAACTTGCGATTTTGCCATAGTTTATATTATCCTGTAGATTTTAAAAATTAGTGTGTAAAGATACGCCTTATTTTTATGATGCTATAATAATCACCGTATTAATACTGTTTTAGCGATAAATGTATTTGAAAAAGGTAGCGTTTATTCGCGTAATTGCGTTTAAATCAGACAAGAATATTCCGAAGTTAAAAACTTAACAGTTTTATTCTATTCTTTTTGCTTGAGTTGTGAATGACAACCCTTGTTGACCCATTGTGGAAGTCATTATGCCTTCAAACAAAGGCTCCGGGCATTGCTGTGGTATTTTCCATTCTAAAATAAAATTAGAACCTGTGCCGCCCGAAACGTCGACTTCATCTATAATAATTTCTGTGGTTTCCATGGGAGCCAAAAATATGGGGGCATCAAAATATTTTCTAACCGACTTGCCGTACGTGTCAAAATATTCAGCTCTTAAAAGATAAATAGTGTCCGATTCGCTCGTGTTTCGCATACTAACCATTGATGTTAAGTTGTGCGTTGTATGCTCAGACATGCTGTAAATTTGCGAGTAAATTGACAGATAGGATTTTCCGTATTCAAACGAATCATTTGCTTTAAGCGTAACTGTTCTTTTAGACCAATTTTCTGGATTTAAAGAGCTGTTTTCTTTCTTTTCTTTACAATTGAAAAGTAAAAAACATATAATTATAGCTATGTGGTTCTGCCTCATTTATTACCCTAATTTTTAGAATGAATATTTGGTTGGTACAAATTCATCCATCGTTAAACGACTTTGGTTTACAATGTACTAAAATTAATTAGTATTGATAAAGAACAAAAACGAAGACTTGGATTAATCTTCTGGTGGATACCCGTGGATTTGCTCAAAAACCTCGTCAAAATTTGAACGCAAATACGAATTCAGTTTTTTACGGTAATCGCCTTTCAGCCATTCCACAAAATTATAGGTACTTTTACTGATACATTTGGTGTATCTGCCAATTCTAAAATCGATATCGTCCCCGAGCATTTTGGCTAACGCCAACGCATCGTAAACATCTTCGCTGTTTTCAATACATATTTTGGCATGCTGCTCGATGGAACGCTCTAAAACTACTTTTGAAGACTCCCCTGCTCTTACGGAATCGACATAGGTTTTTTGAATATCGAAATACACTTCTTTAGATTTTGAAAATTCTGCGCGCAGTTCATCGGGCATTTCATATCTAAAATTGCTTTCTAATTCCTCGTCGCTCAATAAAGCATCAAGGTAGTAATACGGTGATCTAAATATTTTCTGCCAATCTAAATCATCGCCCCAAGCGCCAAAACGGTGGAAGTTGTTTCCTAAATCAATCACATCAAAAGACTTTTTATCTTTTAATACACGCGACCCACGACCAATCATTTGGTAATACAACGTTAACGATTTGGTGGCTCGGTTTAAAATAATGCTTTCAACAGTGGGCTCATCAAAACCGGTTGTTAAAATACTTACCGATGTTAAAATCGCATCCGGTGTTTTTTTAAACCATTTTAAAATTAAGGCTCGCTCCTTTTTGGTATTGGTATTATCTAAATGCGCAATGGGATAACCGGCTCTTCTAAACGTGTCGTAAACGTGCAACGAGGTGTTGATACCGTTGTTGAAAATTAATGTTTTTTTGCCTTTAGAACGTTCTTCGTAGGCCTGAATCAACTTGGAAAGCATGTCGTTATCCGTATATAAATCCTCAGAAGACTTTACCGTGTAATCGCCATTGGCACCCACCACCAACGAGGTTAAACCCACATTGTACGAGTACATGTTGGCACGTGCTAAAAAACCATTTTCAATTAAGGATTCTATACTTTCGCCTACAATTAACTCATCGTAATTATCGGTCATTGGCAATTCTATACTCGAACTTAAAGGTGTTGCCGTTACGCCTAAAATAAACGATTTGCTAAAAAACTTGAACAGCTTGGTAAACGAGTTGTAATGCGCCTCATCAATAATCACCAATCCAATGTCCGATATATCCAGTTTATCGTCATTCAATCGGTTGTTTAAGGTTTCAACCATAGCTACAAAACAGCTATATTCGGCCTGATCGCTTAAATCCGCTTTACTGTCAATCACCTTATTGTGTACCGCAAATTCCGTAAGCATTTTCGAGGTTTGCTTGCACAATTCAATACGGTGCGTCATAACCAACACCTTTTTTTTGTGGTGTTTTAAATACTGCCTAACGATTTCGGAAAAAATAACCGTTTTACCACCACCCGTTGGAAGTTGGTACAACAAATGGTAATCGTCTGGAGATTCTTCAAACGCAGTAAAAATTTTATTTATGGCTCCTTTTTGATAACTATAAAGGTCTTTACCAGCTTTTCTTTCTTCTAATTCTACAGTGGATACTTTCGACATATATTTGATTTTCAGACGTGCAAAAATAACACCTTTAAAGGGTTTTTGTTGTATGATTCTCAGTAAAATTAATAATGAATTTATTTAGCCGTCAAAAAATTCACGTATCTTACTGAAACTATAAGAGTTACAATTATTTTTTAGCTTTTATTGGAATGATTGTGTAACAAAATCTAATAATGCGTCACTAACAACATATTACAACAAGTCGTTAAAAAAGAATCTTTTAATCTTAAACCATATTTATGAAAACAACAGTTTTAAAATTCAGCGGTGCTTTATTCTTATTTTTAGGGATGGTAACGCAGGTAAACGCTCAAGACATTGTTGGTGCTTGGGAAGGCAAATTAGCCGTACAAGGCACTGAAATTCCGTTAGTATTTAACGTATCCATGGAAGGCGATACGTACACATCGACCATGGACAGCCCATCGCAAGGCGCCACAGGCATCCCTATGGACGTCACCACTTTTGCCAATGATACGTTAACTATCAAATTTAATCAGGCTAGTATAAAATATGTTGGTACTTTTGCAGAAAACACATTAACAGGAACATTTTATCAAGGACCAAACGAAATGCCATTAACACTTAACAAAACAGTTAAAACATTGCCAGGTAATACGGCTTTACCAACATCGGATGCCGATTTAGAAAAATTAGCAAATTGGGACCCGACAAATTATAAATATTCGGTTGAAGATTATTTTGCAAAACCCAAAGCGAGATCCTTTAGTTTTTCGCCAAACGGCACCTATTTATCTTACCGAGAAAAAGATGATAACAAAAAAAACCATGTTTACGTAAAACACCTTGAAACCGAAGAGGTAACTCGGGTTATTGAGGAAAAAGAAGAGCTTATTAGAGGTTTTGGTTGGGCAAACGATTCGCGATTAATTTATGTTATGGACAAAGGCGGTAATGAAGATTACCACTTATTTGCCGTAGATGTTGATGGTAAAAACCAAAAAGAACTTACGCCTTTTGACGGTGTTAAAGTGAACATTCTTAATGGATTGAAAGAGGATAAAGATCATATGATTATTTCTATGAATAAGAACAATCCTCAAATTTTCGAACCATATAAAATCAATATTGTAACGGGCGAGTTAAAACAACTTTATAAAAACGAAGACGCTGCCAACCCCATTAATGGTTACGAGTTTGATAAAGACGGAAATTTACGTGGCTTTGCAAAACTTCGCGATGGTGTAAATATCGATTTATACTACACGACCGATGGCGAAAATTACGAGGTTAAAAAACAATTAAGCTGGAAAGATACCTTTTCAATTATAAGTTTTAATTATGCATCTGACAATCCGCATGAAGCCTATGTAATTTCAAATTTAGATAGCGATAAAACGCAAATCTATCTTTACGATTTAAAAGAGGATAAGGTGATTAAAAAGTTATTTTCGAACGATAAATACGATGTATCCAGTTTAGGATTGTCAAGACACAGAGGTTACGAATTGGATTATTTCTCTTATGAAGGTGAAAAAAGAAATATTGTTCCGGTAAGTGATTATTTTAAAAAATTACACGAAAGAATCACCACTAAATTCCCGGGATATAATTATTCCATTCCGGATGTAACGGATGATGAAAGCAAGTATTTAATCTTTATACAAAGCGATAAATTATACGGAACTTATTACGCGTACGATGCTAAAAAAGACACATTTAAATTGCTCTACAATTTAATGCCAAATCTTATTGAAAGTGATATGGCCGAAATGCGCCCCATTACGTTTAAAAGTAGAGACGGCAAAACCATTCACGGATATATCACCTTGCCAAAAGCCGCTTTAAACGGAGAAAAAGTACCTGTAATTGTAAATCCACACGGTGGGCCACAAGGCATAAGGGATTCTTGGGGTTTTAATCCAGAAGCACAACTTTTTGCAAGCCGTGGTTATGCAACGCTGCAAGTAAATTTTAGAATTTCTGGTGGCTACGGACGGGAGTTTTTAGAATCCGGTTTTAAACAAATTGGCAGAAAAGCTATGGACGATGTAGAAGATGGCTTGCAATATGTAATCAATAAAGGTTGGGTTGATAAAGATAACGCCGCTATATACGGTGGTAGCCATGGCGGATATGCCGTTTTACGTGGCCTAACAAAAACTCCGGATTTATATGCTTGCGGTGTGGATTATGTTGGGGTATCAAACTTATACACCTTTATGGAAAGTATGCCAGCTTATTGGAAACCATACCTAAAAATTATCAAAGAGATTTGGTATGATTTGGATGTTCCAGAAGAAAAAGCCATTATGGATGAAGTGTCGCCTGTATTCCATATTGATAAAATAAAGAAACCGCTTTTTGTGGTGCAAGGTGCAAACGACCCTCGGGTAAACATCGATGAATCCGATCAAATTGTTGAAGCTTTACGCGCCAAGGGAGTCGATGTGCCCTATATGGTAAAGTACGATGAAGGTCACGGATTTGCTAAAGAAGAAAACTCCATTGCACTTTACAAAGCGATGATGGGTTTTTATGCCAAACATTTAAAACAGGAGGTTAAACAGCCTTTAAAAGATTAGATTATTATTTTAATTATATTTAAAAAGACCTCTTAAATTTTTAAGAGGCCTTTTTGTTTTTACACGGTATTAAAATTGAATAAGAATCCGCTATTACTGAAAACAAATTCATATTTTTATCCGACTTTTTAATTTGAAAACATGCAAACAAACGACAAAGCTAAAACAGCATCTTATCATGCCGATTCACAACGATACGACACTATGAAATACAATAGATCGGGAAAAAGTGGCGTACTGCTTCCGGCTATTTCACTAGGGTTGTGGCATAATTTTGGTTTTGTTGATAACTTGCAAAATGCCAGAGCCGTTTTACGTTGCGCCTTCGATTTGGGCATTACCCATTTTGATTTGGCAAACAATTACGGACCTCCGTATGGCTCTGCCGAAGAAAATTTCGGAACCCTTTTTAAAAAAGATTTTAAGGCTTACAGAGACGAATTATTTATCGCAACAAAAGCGGGTTACGATATGTGGCCGGGACCTTATGGAGATTGGGGTTCAAGAAAATATCTCATTTCAAGTTTAGACCAAAGTTTAAAACGCATGGGACTAGACTATGTCGATATTTTTTATCATCACAGACCAGATCCAAATACTCCATTGGAGGAAACCATGGGCGCTTTGGCAGATATTGTTCGTCAAGGCAAAGCCTTATATGTTGGGATTTCAAATTATGAACCAGAAGCGACTCAAAAGGCCTCTAAAATATTGAAGGATTTGAATGTACCTTTTATTTTGCACCAAGCCAGATATTCTATGTTTGACCGTTGGATTGAAAATGGGCTTTTAGATACTTTAGAAGACAACGGCGTGGGCTGTATTGCGTTTTCGCCATTGGCTCAAGGTATGCTTACCGATAAGTATTTAAAAGGCATTCCGGAAAACTCTAGAGCCGCCAAAGATTTAACGTTTTTAAACAAAGAAACTGTTACAAACCATACTGAAAAAATAAAACAATTAAACGCTATAGCGGAAGAACGCGGACAAAAACTATCGCAAATGGCCATTGCTTGGATTTTAAGGAAGAAGCAAGTTGCATCGGTTTTAATTGGAGCTAGTTCTGCAAATCAATTAAAAGAGAATGTGAAAGCGTTGGACAATCTAAACTTTAATGAAGAGGAATTGCGTTTGATTGATGGGATTGTTTAACAAATCATTCCTTAACCACAATAATAGTTGCTTTTACACCCGTAGAAAGATTCCATTGGTTACCAGCTATAACATTGCCCTTATCGTCAATAACATGGAATTCGGCTGTATTGGGCATAGAGTAACCTTCATTTAAAGCCAAAAAATCTATTTTGTTAAACCCTTCTTTTAAGTCCAATCTAAACCCTTTTGTGCTATTTGTTAAAAGCACACGATACTCTATAATTTCATCATTTACCAATACTCGAATATAATCACCGTCTTGTAAACCAAAGTCCCGATATACCACCCTAACAAATTTCGATTTGGTTTTAAAGTCTCCAAAATACTGGTCGGTTGTGCTTCCTTTGGCACCAAGCCCCATTTCTGTTTTAAGGTCTTTCGATTTTTTATTGAATCTATCTTCATACAATTCCCCCGGATTTCCAAATTTTTCACCAAACATGGAAAACTCTTTTTTAGGAAAGTTTAAAGACGCCGTGGTTTTAGGGACAGACATCCCATTTATCGTATTGTTTTCAATAGGTTTTGATGGTAACAACGACTTGGTATCAACCGAATCTTTTTTGCTTTCAACGGCGGGAATAGACGTAGATTTATTTTTACTATCTATTTGAGCGTTTGCTGATAAAGCAAAAAAACATAATACTAAAAAATAAAAATAGGTTTTCATTTATTTAAAAAATATAACAAATTGCTGTTTTACACTGCAATTATTATTGGTATGCAATTTATGGGCTTTCAAAGCTATTATATTTATCTGTAATTCTACTTATTACAAATGTAATTTAGCATTAATTTAAGCAAAAACCATTCCTAAACATATAATAAGGTCTATAAATACATAACAGACCTACCTTCCACCCTGATAAAATAGTTAAAATATGTTAATTTATTAGTATGTTATGCATAGTACTGTAACAAAATTTAATTTTTGTCGTCTACTTAGTATAAATCAATTAAAAAACAACAATCATGAGAACTTTAAACAACAATCAATTAAGCGGTACTTTAAACCGTACAAAGAGCAACCAATGGAACACTAAAAGACGTTACAGATAATTAACATCTCAGCACCATTAAACAACAATTCAGGTATTTAAATTACCAATCAGCATTATTTTAAAAGATATTTGCTTAACAAAAAAATCATTAATCAATTAAAAAACAACAATCATGAGAACTCTAAACAACAATCAATTAAGTGGCACTTTAAACAGTACAAAAAGCAACCACTGGAACACCAAAAGACGTTACAGGTAGTGTAACGTCTTTCAATTAAATTCATCATCATCAATCAGAAAAAGTCATGCGAACAGCAATCAAAATATCAAAACATTTGGGCTCCATCACCAAAGAAAATTTATTATTCAGCAGGCGTGTTTTGAGTTTCACCAATTCAAAAGGTGTTATTTGGAAAGGCACCAAGCGATATGCCCATTAAATTTAATCTCTGAAAAGTGGTATTGTTTTTGTGGATTTCAATTAGATTCCCGTTTTCACGGGAATGACAATTTCAATGGAAACCTCGAGGCGGAGCCACGGGAATTCTTTTTGTATTAACAATAAATCCACAAACATGAGACACTCTAAATTAATTCCCGAAGTGAATGCGGGGTCTATGGCAGACATCGCATTTTTATTACTTATTTTCTTTTTAGTTACCGCAACCATTCCAAAAGACAAAGGCATTAACAGAATGTTGCCAAAATACAGTGAAATTCCGACTAATGTTCCCATTAACGAACGCAACATTTTGCGTATTATGATTAATAACAACAATGAAATCATGCTCGAAAATGAACTGATTGCCTTGGAAGATTTAAAAGAAGCCACTAAGAATTTTATTGATAATAACGGCGATGCAAGCTGTAATTATTGCAACGGGGCACAATCTGAAAATGCATCAGATCATCCTAAAAAGGCTGTCGTTTCACTTCAAACTGGCAAGCAAACCAGCTACCAACAATTTATAGCGGTACAAGACGAATTAACGAAAGCGTATTTCGAATTACGACAAATCTACAGCCAAAACATACTTAAAAAAGAAGTTGACAATTTATCGAAAACAGATTTGAAAAAAGTAAAAGAGGCTTATCCGTTTATTTTATCAGAAGCGCTCACAAAGTAAGATTTACTCTGTTTTTTTAAGAATTCCGTAAGAAATAGAAATCTTCTTTTTGCCCCAGTTTCTTGCGGCTTTTACATCAACTCCCATATAAATATCGATGCGGTTTGTCCAACGCCTATTCATTTTATCCTTCACTAAATACACGCCCTCAAAACCTTCAATTTTAACGGGTGTATTGTGTTTTAATCCCATTTTTAAAAGATCTCTCGACACCGCAATATATTTTAAACCTGGTTTTAAACTATCGCCAAACGCTGTTATTTGCGGATTGGAATTGGTTTGATACGCCAACGAGTTATAAGCGGTTGCCGTAACTTGTATGGTTTTCCAATCATAAATTTCCTTCACCTTTACTTCTTTTTCACAGCTAAGCAGCCATGAATAAATCACAATTACCACAAAAATTCTATACAGCATATATCGAATATTTTATTAAATATACTGATTATAAGCTATTTATAAAAGTGTATTAGTTTTTGTACTTTCACTTTTTAAAACTGACACCAAAAAAAAATGAAAACCACTAATTTATTATTCTGCGCATTATTTATGCTTATGGCTTGTAAAAACAACTCCAAAAAAACCGACGAAACACTTTCTGTAATGGAGCGCGCCAAAGCAATCCACGAGCGTGTGATCACTTTAGATACCCATTGCGATATAAATGTGAAGAATTTTACAGACTCGATAAATTACACCCAAAATTTAGAATCGCAAGTCAATTTGCCCAAAATGAAAGCGGGCGGATTGGATGTGGCTTGGTTTATTGTTTACACGGGTCAAGATTCTTTAACGGACTCCGGTTATAAAAAAGCCTATGATAATGCCATGGCGAAGTTTAATGCGATTCATAAATTAACAAATGAAATTGCACCAAATGATATTGAATTGGCAACAACATCCGATGATGTGCGACGTATCCATAAATCGGGCAAAAAAGTAGCTATGATTGGCATTGAAAACGGCTACCCTGTTGGATTGGACATTAAAAATGTTAAAAAATTCTACAACCTCGGAGCGCGCTATATGTCGTTATCGCATAACGGCCATAGCCAATTATGTGATAGTAATACCGGAGAAGCCGATGATGTTTGGTTGCACAACGGATTAAGCGATTTGGGGAAAGAAGTGGTTAAGGAAATGAACCGTTTGGGAATGATGATTGATGTGTCGCATCCATCAAAAAAAGCCATGCAAGATATGGTTGAGCTGAGCAAAGCCCCTATAATAGCATCACATTCATCGGCTAGAGCCTTGTGCGATCACAGTCGAAATTTAGACGACGAGCAATTGGAATGGATGAAACAAAACGGCGGTGTTGTACAAACCGTAGCGTTTAGGGCGTATTTGAATACTGAAAAAAATGAGGCACGACAAGCTGCATTAAATAAATTAAGGCATCAAGTGGCAGATTCGTTAGGGCTAAAATGGTATGGCCGATGGGCATTTAGAAATCTCGATAAAGAAACCCAAGCAGCATTAAAAGCCAATCCAGATTGGAATGCTATTCCCGATATTGTTAATGAAAAAATATCAAAAATAAAAGATTTTCCAAAAGATGTGAGTCTTGAAGATTTTGTAAATCACATTGATTATTTAGTTGAAAAATTAGGCATCAAGCACGTTGGCATTAGTAGCGATTTTGATGGCGGTGGCGGTATAGAAGGTTGGAGCGATGCGTCTGAAACCTTTAATGTAACTTTAGAATTGGTAAAACGTGGCTATACCGAAGAAGAAATAGAAATGCTTTGGAGCGGTAATTTATTGCGGGTTTTAGATGAAGTAGAAGCGGTTGCGAAAACGCTAAACTAATCACCCTTTTTAAACCCATAAAACAATTGCTTTAAAAAACTTTTGGGCATTTTAGAATCGTCTGCATACCCCAATTCGATGGTGCCGCTTTTTTCAGGCACGTAATTGGTTTTAAAAATATAATCCCATAAGCTTAAACTAATGCCAAAGTTAACACCGTAATTTCTGCCTTTTGGTAGGCTGTACGCATGATGGTATAAATGCATCACCGGATTGTTAAAAACATATTTTAAAGGGCCGTACGTTAATTTTATATTGGAATGGTTCAAGTGGCCAATGGTTATGGCTATAAAATGAACAATAAAGGCTTGCTCGGGTTCAAAACCACCTAAGAGCATCACCACCAAAACCTTTAGCGGTTTATAAAAAATATTTTCCATCCAATGGTAACGCAAGTGTGCCGCAAAACCCATTTCCTTTACGGAATGATGCACTTTATGAAACTTCCATAACACATTATAGCGATGCAATAATACATGTGTAAACCATTGAACAAAATCTTGGAATACAAAGAAAACCAACAATTGACTCCACATAGGAATGGTTGCTATGTCGATAATCGCCAAGGATTTTACAGTAATATTAAACTCTAAAAACAAGACTTCCAAACACTTGTAAACACCACTGATAGCTATCGCAAAAATGAAGAAATTAAAAAACATATAAAATGCATCGAGCCAAAAATCTTTTCTAAAAATAGATTGATTTTTTCGCCACGGAAAAACAATTTCCAAAGCCCAAATCACAAGAGAAATAACAATTAAACCCCAAAAATAATTGGTATACCAAGGCACATTAAAAGTGATGGAGTCCCAAGTCCAATTTAAGGTATCCAAAAATGCCGTTTTAAAGGCTTCCAAATAATTCATATCACATCATTTATATGACAATTCTTTATGAGGTTTTTCACTCTGTTCGAAATAACAACTCATCAAATTTTAATACGCCAAAAGGTCTTTTAAAGTAGTTTCAAACTTACCTTTCGCGAGGTATTGCTCTTCTAATTGACTAGCAAAAGGAATAGGCGTTTCCATACTTGCCACACGTTTTACCGGGGCATCCAAATACTCAAAACAATGCTCCATTATTAATGCGGAAATATCGCTTGCAATACCACCAAACAAGGAATCTTCATGTAAAACAATAGCTCTACCTGTTTTTTTAACAGAAGCGTAAATGGTTTCGGTATCTAAAGGCTGAAGGGTTCTTAAATCAATCAAATCGGCGTTAATGGATGGATTGTTATTTAAAGTTTCCAAGGCCCAATGTACCGCGGCACCGTATGCAATAATGGTAATATCCTCACCTGTTTTTAAAAGGGAGGCTTTCCCAAATGGCAGGGTGTAATAATCTACAGGAACGTCCTGACGAATACTTCTGTACAAGCCTTTATGCTCAAAAAACAACACCGGATTTGGGTCATTTATGGCGGTTGCCAACAACCCTTTAGCATCATACGGAAACGCGGGATACACCACTTTTAAACCTGGGGTTTTGGTAAACCAAGCCTCATTGGTTTGCGAATGAAACGGGCCTGCTGCAACACCACCACCACAAGGCATACGTATAACCACATCGGCATTTTGATTCCATCGGTAATGCGATTTTGCCAAATAATTAACCACGGGATTAAATCCTGAGGTCACAAAATCTGCAAATTGCATTTCCACCACGCTTTTAATTCCAGCAATGGAAAGCCCCATAGCAGCTTCAACAATGGCCGATTCGCAGATTGGAGTATTGCGGACTCTATCTTTTCCGAATGCTTCAACAAAACCCTCGGTAATTTTGAATACACCACCATATTCAGCAATATCCTGTCCCATAATTACCAAATCGTTATGCCGTTGCATACTTTGCTTCAATCCATCGGAAATGGCATCTATTAATCGTACTTCTTTAATTTTAACATTTGGAATAAAATCCTCATAATCAAAATCTTGATATACATCACTTAACTCATCGCTTTCATTTGGAATAATATCAGCTTCATTAAAAGCAATATCTAAATTCTCATTAATTTCTTTTAAAATTTTCGCTTTTATTGAAACTTCTTCTGCTTCTGTTAATATCCCTTCTTCTTTTAAAAACGATTGAAAATTAATCACCGGGTCTTTTTTAGCCCAAGCATCCATTAGCTCTTGCGGCACGTATTTAGTACCACTCGCCTCTTCGTGTCCACGCATTCTAAAGGTTTTAAATTCCAGTAAAACGGGTCTGGGTGCTTTTCTAATGCTTTCGGCAATATCTTTTATTTTGGTGTAAACTTCAATAATATTATTCCCGTCTATAATATGCGATTCCATGCCGTAACCCGCAGCTCTATCAGCAATATTTTTACAATTATACTGCTCGTTTGTTGGTGTTGATAGGCCGTATCCATTGTTTTCCACGCAGAACATAACAGGCAATTTCCAAACCGAAGCCACGTTTAATGCTTCGTGAAAATCACCTTCACTGGTACCGCCTTCACCTGTAAAAACAGCCGTGACCTCGTTTTTGTTTTTTAAATTACTGGCCAATGCAATGCCATCGGCAACCCCCAATTGCGGCCCTAAATGCGAAATCATTCCCACAATTTTATAATCTTGGGTTCCGAAGTGAAAAGAGCGGTCTCGTCCTTTAGTAAAACCCGACGCTTTGCCTTGCCACTGCGCGAACAATCGATGCAACGGAATGTTTCTTGTGGTAAATACCCCAAGGTTTCTGTGCATAGGCAATATGTACTCGTTTTTATGCATGGCCATGGTAACACCAACCGAAATCGCTTCTTGCCCAATACCCGAAAACCACTTGCTTATTTTACCTTGTCGGAGCAGGATTAGCATTTTTTCTTCAATCATTCTAGGTTTAAGCATGTTTGCGTAGAGTTGGACTAACTGCTTATTATCGAGGTCTTTAATATGGTAATCCATATTAAATAAAGACTTGGTTTCACTCATAAAACTGATGTTTCAAATTTTATCAAATATAGTATAAAATGCATATAGCTATAGAAAAGTTGTCTTAAATTATGGCTGAAAAAATTTACAATGTTTTTGTACATTTGTAATACATACAATAAAAAATTGTTCTCATGAATATAATACCAAGTGTTAATTTAAAAGACTTTATTTCTAATGACCCTGTTAGAAAACAAAAATTTGTAGATGCTATCGGGAAAGCTTATGAAGACATCGGTTTTGTGGCACTAAAAGGTCATTTTTTAGATGATAAATTAGTCGATGATTTATACGCAGAAGTAAAAAACTTTTTTAGTCTGCCAACGGAAACGAAACAGAAATACGAAATACCGGGAATTGGCGGACAGCGTGGATATGTATCCTTCGGAAAAGAAAGCGCCAAAGGTAAAAAAGAAGGCGATTTAAAGGAGTTTTGGCACTTTGGACAATATGTTGAAGACAACCCAGAATTAAAAGCAGAATACCCTGAAAATGTTACCGTTACAGAGCTTCCAAACTTTAATACCGTTGGAAAAGAAGCGTATAAAATGCTGGAAAAAACCGCTAAATATGTGTTACGCGCTTTAGCGTTACATTTAGATTTAGAAGAAACTTATTTTGATAATTACATTCATAACGGGAACTCTATTTTAAGGCCTATACATTATCCACCAATTACCGAAGAACCTAAAGATGCGGTTCGTGCCGCAGCGCATGGCGACATTAATTTAATTACGCTTTTAATGGGTGCTCAAGGTCGTGGATTGCAGGTGCAAAACCACAAAGGCGAATGGATTGATGCCATTGCGGAACCCGATGAATTGATGATTAATGTAGGCGATATGCTTTCGAGGCACACCAACAATAAATTAAAATCTACCATACATCGCGTTATAAATCCTCCAAAAGAACTTTGGGGCACATCGCGCTACTCCATTCCGTTTTTTATGCATCCCATCAGCGAAATGAAATTAGATGTTTTAGAAAGTTGTATTGATGACGAAACCCCTAAAGCATTTGATGATATTACAGCTGGAGAATTTTTAAATGAACGTTTAATTGAACTTGGATTGATAAAAAAATAAATATACAGCCCACATTTGGCAGTAGGCAGTTGCTTACCCATATAGTTTTTTTGACTGCCAACTGAATACTGCCAACTGAAGACTAAAAAAATGGATTTACAAGATCAATTAAAAAATTTATTCCCAGAACATGTTTCTGAAGAGCCTTTGAGCGAATCTGAAGAAACAAACGATTTGTGGTTGCAAGACGACCCCATAATTTGCAAATACGAAAAACGAAAAGGTAAAGCCATAACCATTTTAGAAGGCTACACAGGCGCTACCGAAGATTTTAAAGCACTTGCCAAAGACATAAAAAAAGCACTAAGTGTTGGCGGAAGTTTTAAGGATGATAAAATCATCATTCAAGGTGATTACCGCGATAAAATCATGCAAATGCTCACAGATAAAGGCTTTAATGTAAAACGTGTTGGAGGTTAATTTATGGCTAATCAACCCTTGCATATTACAAATGGAGATAGTTTAACAAACTATTTGAATGAACTCGATATTGTGGGCGATAAGCTTACATGGCAAGAAATGCTGTGCGAAGGCCAAACAGAAACAACTATTGATAACGACCATTTTTTTAATTTAAGAGCCACTTTTTTAAAGGACTTTTACGATATTGATTTAGATGTTTCTGCATTAAAAGCTGAATTGAGTAAACTTGATGATACATCAAAATACTCAGAAATCATCCTTTGGTTTGAATATGATTTGTTCTGTCATATCAATATGTTAGCGGTTATTAGTTTACTTCAACAAAAAAAAATAAATCTTCCTGTTTACCTTGTAAGCAGCGGCAGAATTAGCGGTGAAAAAAACCTAAAAGGATTAGCCGAACTTTCTGCAGAACAACTCTTAATACACTATAAAACCAAAGTAAAATTAAAACCTGAAGACATACAATTAGCCACCACACTTTGGGGCATATATTGTGGCAAAGACCATAATTTATTTAAACCTTATATTGTAAAAAGCTCCACCTTTAAATATTTAAGCAATTGCTTAAAAGCACATTTAGAACGGTTTCCAGACCATAAAAGCGGTTTAAATATTTTGGAGCATAATATGTTGGCTATCATAAAGGATAATCACATAAAATCGAAACATCATTTGCTAGGTTACGCACTTAATTACCAGGGTTATTATGGCTATGGCGACCTGCAACTAAACAGAATAATTGACAAACTAAGCGTCTTTTACACCGTTGAAAACGATACTATTGAACTCAATCGCGACGGGCACGAAGCGCTGTTGGGAACTCATAATTTTTCAGCAGAATTGAATAATATCATGGTTTTTGGAGGAGTTAGTAAATTTGATTTTCAGTTCAATAAAAAGCTGAATAAATTAGTAAAAACAATTGTAAATGAGCATTAAAAATTCCGAACTCATTTTAAATCCAGATGGCAGTATTTATCATCTTAATTTAAAACCTGAAAATATTTCGAATACCATCATATTTGTAGGCGACCAAAACCGTGTTGAAAAAGTTTCGAAGCATTTTGACCATATTGAGTTTGAAACCCAAAAACGGGAATTTAAAACCCATACAGGAACTTATAAAGGTAAACGCATATCGGTAATTTCAACGGGTATCGGGCCCGACAATATCGATATTGTTTTAAACGAATTGGATGCTTTGGTAAATATTGATTTAAAAACCAAAAAACCAAAAGATAAACTTACAAGCCTCGATATCATTAGGGTTGGCACTTCGGGTTCGTTGCAAAGCCATATTCCTGTAGATTCGTTTGTATTGAGCTCCCACGGGTTAGATTTAAATGGGATGCTTCATGCTTATCAAATTGAATCGATTTCTAATCCAAAAATCGAAGATGCATTTATAAAACAAACCCATTGGTCGCATTTAAAAGCACGCCCCATAATAGTAAAAAACAGTGAGGTTCTTGAAAAACGATTTACTAGCGAAAAAACCTATTCTGGCTTAACGGCGACTGCAGGTGGGTTTTACGGGCCTCAAGGACGTATTTTGCGCTTGCCTTTGCAAGATGATAGTTTAAACCGTAATATGGACGCGTTTAATTTTGAAGGCATTTGCATTACCAATTTAGAGATGGAAACATCGGCGATTTACGGATTATCAAAATTATTGGGTCATCACGCCCTATCGTTAAACGCTATTATTGCTAATAGAGCCAACGGAACGTTTAGCGAAAACCCTAAAAAAGTAATTGAAGATCTCATTATTTACACCTTGGAAAGAATATAAAAAATATTGATTTTAATGAAGCAAGTAAACATTGGCGGTGTCCCCGAGCATTTTAATTTAGCCTGGTATTTAACCTTAAAAGAGGGTGAATATAAAAACGAAAACATTATTCTGCGCTGGCACGATTATTACGGTGGCACGGGCGAAATGTGCAAGGCATTACGAGATAAAAAAATTGACATTGCCGTTATTCTTACTGAAGGCATTGTAACGGATATTATTAACGGTAACCCCAGTAAAATTGTACAAACCTTTGTACAAACACCTTTAATATGGGGCATTCATGTGGCACAGGATACACCTTTTAAAACCATTGGAGATTTAAAAGGAACAAAAGCCGCCATTAGCCGATACGGTTCGGGGTCGCATTTAATGGCATATATCAATGCGAAAAACAATAATTGGGATTTAGAAAAAGATTTGAATTTCGAGGTGATAAAAAATCTCGATGGTGCGGTTGAGGGATTATCAAACGGAAAAGCAGATTATTTTTTATGGGAAAAATTCACAACAAAACCCATTGTAGACCAAGGTACGTTT
Source organism: Hwangdonia lutea (assembly GCF_032814565.1). GTDB lineage: Bacteria > Bacteroidota > Bacteroidia > Flavobacteriales > Flavobacteriaceae > Hwangdonia > Hwangdonia lutea. The sequence goes on along the minus strand of NZ_CP136521.1, from coordinate 3,461,337 downwards.
AGGCGCATTGGCAATTGCCCTTCGCCGTGGCCTTGTTTTGTAATTGCGGTGCACGAAGATTTTATAGCGTCAAATAACGAAACACTAAAAACCATTTTACAAATAATAAATAATACCACAGCGGAGTTTAAAGATATTCCGAGTATCGATAAAACCATTGCAAACCGTTACGAGCAAAAGCTTGATGATGTTCAAGAATGGCTAAGTTTAACGGAATGGTCGCAAAAACTTATCGATAAAAAAACGCTTCAGCATGTTCAAAACCAATTGTTTGCTTTAAATATTATTCCTGAAATTGTCGATTATAATCAACTTACGCACAAAATGTTATAAACAACTATTTCTTAAACAATTGTTAATCCTGCCATAAAAACTATCTTAATGGCTATTTTTACACCTTTAAAACTAAAAAAATGAAAAAACTACTTATTTTATGCTGCGCTTTTGTTGTGGCGATGTCTTGTAAAGAAGAACCTAAAGATTATGTTACCTTATCAGGAATAATTACCGATAAAAACAGTGACTCTTTAGTGGTGAGAACCCGAGGCTATTCAAAAGCTATTCAAGTTAATGAAGATGGCACTTTTAAGGATACTTTGAAAGTTGAAACGGGTGTTTATTTCCTTTACGACGGAAGCGAATCTACTTCGGTATTTCTAAAAAACGGATTCGATTTAAACGTAGCTATTGATACTAAAGCCTTTGATGAATCTGTAAAATACACAGGTGAAGGTGCTGAACACAGTAATTTTTTAGCTGAAAAATCACTTCTTCAAGAAAAGTTATTGAATATGGACGAGTTGACCAAATTAGATATGGCTGGCTTAGAAACCAAAATGGATCATATTAAGAGTGAATTAACCGCTTTTTATGAGGCCAATGCACATGTTGACACGTCTGTAATTAACAAAGGTAAAAACGAGATTGAACCGATGTTGAATTTTTACAAACGTTACTTGGGTGAATCCATTGCGCTAAAAGAAGAATTGCCAAAAGGCAGTCCTTCACCGGTATTTGAAAATTTTGAAAATATTGATGGTACAACCACATCGCTTTCCGATTTAAAAGGCAAGTATGTGTATGTTGATGTTTGGGCTACTTGGTGCGGACCGTGTAAAGCTGAAATTCCATCCTTAAAAGCTTTGGAAAAAGAATACCACGGAAAAGACATTCAGTTTGTTAGTTTATCTATTGATGACGATAGAAGCCACGGTGGTTCTTGGGATAAAGCCAGAGAGAACTGGAAAGCTATGGTTAACGATAAGGAATTAGGAGGCATCCAATTATTTGCCCCTGAAGGTTGGAAAACACAATTTGTTCAAGATTATAAAATTAAAGGCATTCCAAGATTTTTATTGATTGATCCAAACGGCAATATAGTAACGCCTGATGCGCCTCGACCATCAAGTGCATCTATTAAAGAATTATTCACAGAATTGAATATTTAATTCTCCATATAATATCACACAAAAAAGCCGCAAATTGCGGCTTTTTTTATGTTTCTAAAATTACTTTTTGTCTTCTTTTTTACGCTCTTCCTGCTCTTCTTGCTCTTGTGGCGGCTGTTCGGGTTGTTTAAACAAATCTATAAAAGTTTCACCTAAATAATTTATCACATGACTTGCAATTAAACTTTGATAGCCAAAATCCTCAACAGCAATGTCGGCCGATTTTCCATGCAAATACACACCAAAAATAGCGGCCACCAACGGATTGTATCCTTGAGATATTAACCCCGTAATAATACCTGTTAGCACATCGCCACTTCCTGCGGTTGCCAACCCAGGGTTTCCGGTAGTATTTACATATAATTTATCTTGGAAAACGGTTATGGTATTTGCACCTTTAATAACGACTATAGTGCTGTGTTTTTTTGAAAAAGCTTTCACTTTTTTTAGTTTATCAAAATCGTCTTTCCACTTACCAATTAATCGTTCCAATTCTTTGGGGTGCGGTGTTAAAATGGTGGCTTCGGGCAACAACTTCAATAATGTTTTCTTTTTTGATAAGATGTTAATCCCGTCGGCATCAACAACCAATGGTGTTTTATTGCTTTTTAAAAACGCTTCAAAGGCACTTACAGTTTTAGGATTCGTACCAACACCCACGCCAAAACCAATAACGGTTGGCTCTACATTTTTTAAATCGATGTTAGATATAAGCGCTTCATTTTCATCGGTAATTACCATAGCCTCTGGAAAGGAAGTCTGCAAAATTGCATATCCACATTTTGGAATATAAGCACTTATCAAACCTGCTCCTGCCGATAGTGCGGCTTTACTTGCCAAGGTTACCGCGCCTATTTTTCCATAAGTGCCACCAACGATGAGCGCATGACCGAACTGTCCTTTATGCGAAAACTTTTCCCTAGGAATGTACATGGGCAAAACCTCATGTTTTCCAATTAAATCGACCTCCGTTTCAGTGGTGTACAAAAACTCTTGGTCCAGGCCTATATCCAACACTTCCCATTGCACGGTGTATTTAGCGGTATCTGGCAAAAAGAACACTAATTTTGGCGATGCAAAACTCAAGGTGTAACCCGCCCAAACCACTGCATCGGGGTCTGTTGGCACTTTATCGGTGCTTAATCCCGAAGGCACATCAATAGACAGCGTAAACGCTTTTGTGTTCCTAAAATGCATAAATAACGCTTTTACCCAACCATCTACGGGTCGGTTTAGTCCAATTCCAAATACGGCATCAACAATGATATCGTCTTGATGAATTTCAGGAAAATCTTCGGCACAACTTAATAGTGTTGGCCATTCTTTAGTTACATTTTTAATGCGGTCGTAATTAACTAAAAAATCCTTTGAACGCTTATCGCTACAATTAACCACATAGGTTTTAACATTATACCCGTAAGTGACCAAATGGCGCGCAATCACTAAGCCGTCACCTCCATTATTACCAATGCCACAAAACACATGAATAGGCACTTGAGCACCTTGCATGCGCATATGCATCCAATTAAAAATTTGGGTACCAGCGCGTTCCATTAACTCAGTGGATGTGATGTTTTGGCGTTCGGCCGTAAGTTTGTCGCCTTCATAAATTTGTTCTTTTGAAAATATTTTCATGTGTTTTAAACTATATATTTAGCATCGTCTGTTTGAATCATTCGTATTTCTATTTAAATCCCTAACAATGAATGTGACAAATTACTATTATCAATTCTTCAATTCATTATATAATTTGGCATTATTCTTTCATAAAAAGAGAGACTTCATAAGAATATTGTAAAAAAGTTCGATTTGTTTTTTTATTAAGTTAAAAATAATACATTTGAATCATATTATATATGAATATAATGATTCTTATAACCCAAAATATAATCCAAATGCTTCCTTTTTCTACGAAAGGTACAGCTTCTATTTTTGGTACTACCATTACCCCTTGGGGTTGTTAATTATATTTTCTTCGGGCTATCTTTGTAATTTTTACAATTACATTTTCTTAAACAATTTACTAAAAACACTAATTCATTAAAAATGAAGGTTTTAAAATTTGGAGGAACATCTGTAGGTTCTTCAAAAAACATAAATAGCGTTATGCAAATTCTGGATAATTATTCGAAAGATGGCGCTGTAATATGTGTGGTTTCGGCCGTTGGTGGCATTACCGACAAACTTTTACGCGCTGGAAATCAAGCAAAAAATAAAGACAACGATTTTATAAATACATTCGGTATAATTAAGGATATCCATTTTGAAATTATAAATGAACTCAATCCTGATAACAACAGTTCTATTTTAACTACTGTTGAAAGCAAACTAAACGAACTAAAAAGTCTATTGGATGGTATTTATTTGATTAATGAATTATCGCCAAAAACATCCGATAAACTTGTTGGTTTTGGTGAAGCATTGTCGTCTTTCATTATTGCTGAAACCATGAAAAACAGAGGTTTATCAGCCGAACGTAAAAATTCGCAAGACTTGATTATTACCAATTCAAATTTTACAAAAGCCGAAGTAAACTTTGGTATAACCAATAATAACATTAAAGATTATTTTAAGTCAGCAAATCAGCAAATCACCATACTTCCCGGTTTTGTAGCCCATTCAACTTTAGGTGAGCAAACCACCCTTGGTCGTGGTGGTTCCGATTATACGGCTGCGATTGTTGCTGCGGCATTACAGGTAGAACAATTGGAAATTTGGACGGATGTTAGCGGCATGTTTACCACCAACCCCGAATTGGTAAAACAAGCCTACCCGATTCAAAATATTTCGTATCAAGAAGCGATGGAATTATCGCATTTTGGTGCCAAAGTTTTGTATCCACCAACGGTGCAACCGGTTTTAGATTTAAACATTCCCATCCACATAAAAAACACCTTGCAACCACATGCCGTTGGAACGATAATTTCCAATGACGATACAAATGGATTTAAGCCCGTAAAAGGTATAAGCAACATTAATAATATAGCATTACTAACGCTTCAAGGTAGCGGTATGATTGGTATTCCGGGGTTTTCCAAACGCCTGTTTGAAACGCTGGCACAGGAGAAAATAAATGTCGTTTTAATAACCCAGGCGTCATCGGAACATTCCATTTGTTTGGGCGTCGACGAAAACGATAGTGAAGCAGCAAAAACAGCCATCGATTTGGTTTTTGAAAATGAAATTGCGCTCCATAAAATTGACCCGATAATTGTGGAAACCGGATTATCTATTATTGCCCTTGTTGGCGATAACATGAAAAATCACCAAGGGATTAGTGGCAAAATGTTTAGCACTTTAGGAAAAAACAATATTAATATTCGGGCCATTGCACAAGGTGCTTCAGAAAAAAATATCTCTGCGGTTATTGATAAAAAAGATGTAAAAAAAGCGTTAAACACATTGCACGAACAGTTTTTTGAAACCCAAACCAAACAACTAAATGTGTTTATAACAGGCGTTGGTAATGTGGGAGAACGCTTGGTGGAACAGATTAAACAGCAAAAAAAATACTTAAAGGAAAACTTAAAAATCAACTTGCGCATTATAGGTTTATCCAATTCCAGAACCATGATTTTTGATGAAGATGGTATCGATTTAAAAACCTGGAAAACGCAATTGGCTAAAGGAGAAAAGGCAACTTTAGAAGGGTTTTTCGAAAACACAAAAGCACTCAATTTACGCAATAGCATTTTTGTGGATGTTACCGCAAATAAAAACGTGGCCAATTTATACGCCAACTATTTACGGGAAAGTATTGGTGTAGTGGCGTGCAATAAAATAGCCTGCTCCAGCGATTACGAAAATTACCGCTTACTAAAACGTTTGTCGCTTAAATATAATGCCCCTTATTTATTTGAAACCAATGTTGGTGCAGGTTTACCTATTATTGACACGTTGAATAACTTAATAGCTTCGGGCGATAAAATCACATCTATTCAAGCGGTATTATCCGGTAGTTTAAATTTTGTTTTTAATAATTTTAATGATGACACAAAATTTCACGATGTTGTTAAACTAGCTGCCGCCGAAGGCTATACCGAACCGGATCCAAGAATTGATTTAAGTGGTGTGGATGTGGCACGTAAAATTTTAATTTTGGCCAGGGAAAGCGGTGTAGAAATGAATTTGGAAGACATTGAAAACACACCATTCTTATCAGAATTAGGGTTAAAAAGCGATACGGTTGATGATTTTTATCAATCCTTAAGTGACGATGAAGCACATTATCAAAACATATATTCTTCCGCGAAAGCGAACCATTGCCAATTAAAATACGTGGCACAATTTAACAACGGAAAAGCGAGCGTTGGCTTACATGAAATTCCAGAAGGACACCCCTTTTATAATTTGGAAGGCAGCGATAATATTGTGATGTTTTACACACAGCGTTATCCCGAACAACCCATGATCATTAAAGGCGCAGGCGCTGGAGCCGATGTAACGGCATCGGGAATTTTCTCTGATATTATTAGAATTGGAAACAACTAAGCTATGAACGAAATAAAAATATTTTCGCCGGCAACCGTTGCCAATGTCGCCTGTGGTTTTGATGTTTTGGGTTTTTGCTTAGACACTGTTGGTGATGAAATGACCATTAGAAAAGTTGACAAAAAAGGCATTTTTATAACCAAAGTTGAAGGTTTTAATTTACCTATGGAAACCGAATTAAATGTCGCGGGAGTTTCGGCATTGGCCATGTACGAAGCAGCAAATCCTGATTGTGGTTTCGAGATTGAAATCCGTAAAAACATAAAACCCGGCAGTGGTATTGGCAGTAGTGCCGCCAGTGCGGTGGGCAGTGTTTTTGGCATGAACGAACTTTTGGGACAACCATTTAATAAAACAGAACTTACCGTATTTGCCATTAAAGGCGAAGCATTCGCGAGCAAATGCGAGCACGCCGATAATTTAGCGCCTGCCATTTTTGGGGGTTTTACCTTAGTGAAAAGCGTAGCGCCGCTTGAGGTTTTACAAATTCCGGTTCCCAATAATTTGTATGCCACTATTATTCATCCGCAGATCGAAATAAAAACCTCCGAAGCCAGAGCCATACTTCCTAAAGAAGTGGCGCTTCAAGACGCCATAACGCAATGGAGTAATTTTGGGAGTTTAATTCACGGGTTGCACACCAGCGATTATCCGTTGATAAAAAGATCGCTGCACGATATTATAATAGAACCACACCGCAGTAAATTGATTCCTTATTTTGAAGAAGTGAAACAAGCAGCTTTGCAACAAGGTGCCTTAGGCTCGGGAATTTCTGGTTCCGGCCCATCAATTTTTTCTTTATCCGAAGGATTGGAACAAGCCAAAAGCGTAGAAAAAGCTATTAAAAAAGTATATTCAAAAACAAACATTGAATTTGATGTTTTTGTTTCAAAAATAAATACAGAAGGTATAAAAATTATTAAATAAATAGTTGTCATTACGAGGAGAGAAGCGACGTGGTAATCTTTTCAAATTAAGCAGATTGCCACAGCAAATAAAAATTTGCTTCGCAATGACCTATAACTGAAATTATCATTTAAAATGAATTACTACAGTTTAAACAAAAAAGCACCAAACACATCGTTTAAAGATGCGGTTATAAAAGGATTGGCGCCCGATAAAGGCCTATATTTTCCGGAAAGCATAACGCCTTTACCACAATCTTTTTTTGATGATATCGACAATTTATCACACACCGAAATAGCGTTTGAAGCCATTAAACAATTCGTTACACCCGAAATTCCAGAAGCGGTTTTAAAAACCATTGTTGAGGAAACCCTAAGCTTTGATTTTCCAGTGGTGCAATTCAATAAAAACATTTCTACTTTAGAATTGTTCCACGGTCCAACCATGGCATTTAAAGATGTCGGGGCACGTTTTATGGCGCGTTGTTTAGGCTATTTTAATAAAGACAATAGCGAAGAAGTTACTATTTTGGTAGCTACATCGGGCGATACCGGTGGTGCAGTGGCGAACGGCTTTTTGGGTGTAAAAGGCGTAAATGTTGTAATCCTCTACCCGAGCGGAAAAGTGAGCGATATTCAGGAAAAGCAACTCACAACTTTAGGCCAAAACATAAAGGCTTTGGAGGTTAATGGCTCCTTTGACGATTGCCAAGCCATGGTTAAAACCGCCTTTTTAGATGAGGCATTAACCAGTAAAATGCAGCTCACTTCGGCCAATTCCATTAACGTGGCGCGTTGGTTGCCACAGCTCTTTTATTTTATGTTTGCCTACAAACAGTTGCATAAAAAATATAAAAATATTGTGTTTTCTGTACCAAGCGGAAACTTTGGAAACATTTGTGCGGGCATGATGGCGCAACAATTGGGGTTACCGATTACACATTTTATCGCATCGAATAATGAGAACAATGTGGTGACCCGCTATTTGAAATCGCAAAATTACCAACCACAGGCATCGGTACAAACCATCAGTAATGCTATGGACGTAGGCGATCCGAGTAACTTTATTCGAATTCAGGAAATTTATAAAAATAACTTTGATGCATTAAAAGAAAACCTGTCGTCGTATAGTTTTTCTGATGAAACCACCAAAGCTGCCATGTTGGAAATTTATGAGCAATTCAATTACGTGGCAGACCCACACGGCGCCGTTGGCTATTTAGGATGTAAAGCCTATTTAAAAAATAATAAAGAGGCGCATGGCGTGTTTTTAGAAACCGCGCATCCCACCAAGTTTTTAGATGTTGTAGAAGACGTTATTAAAGAAAAACAGCCGTTACCAGCACAAATTAAAGCGGTTATGGATAAGGAAAAGGTCGCGACAAAAATCTCAACGTATAGCGATTTAAAAGACTTTTTATTAAAGTAGAATTTGATTTTAACAAGCCAAAGAAACATCGAAGACTTACGTACAAAAACCAAAAATAATTTATGAAACTGATAAAAAAAACATGCTTGATAACTTTAATATTACTAGCATTGGCAACTATGGTCACTTTATCACTTGGCGGTTTTATGCCTTTGTTTTCAATTGTTTTTGGCTGGTTGTTTCTATATTATTTAATTATTTACATCGTGTTGATTTTACTTCGTAAAAAAGAAAATAATATATTAAAATACGCGATGGCCACATTGATATGTATTCCGATGGTTTGGGCACTTTTTGCTCCCGAATATCTATTTGATTTTTTGCTTCAGGGTGTAAAACTCGATTTTAGATAACACTTTGGTAGTTTCAAACTTTGAAAAAAGCATTTTTGACTTTGTCAGAAAATTTAACTACTTTCGTTTACATGTGCTGTGCCGATAAGTATCGGGATTGTTTCACAAACAAGCGATAAATTTCACTAAAACGGAGCTTTATCTTTGCTTAGTGTGTAACTAAGTGGACGATTTAAAATTAAAATTATGAATAACAAAAGACTTATGAAATCCAATGACAAAATGATAGCCGGAATTTGTTCTGGTATCGCTGAATTTCTTGGTTGGAAAACCTACCACGTTAGAACAATATTCTTTATGGCTACATTGTTAGGAGCTTTAGGACTTATAATTTATACTATTTTAAACTTCGTGATGCCTAATTCTAACAATGATTATTTAGCATAAAGACTTGTTTTAGATATTCTTTACCAAAACAAGTTAATTTATATGACAGTATAACTAATATAAAAATTTAAGAATAAGAATTATAGTATAAATCATTAAAGTTTAGTATTCGCAATTTAAATAACCCCAAGTACTGCCGATTCGACTTCGACCGAATTCACTTGGAACTACTAAGGTCTGTGCTAAACCGAAAATAATCGCTAATTTAACCCGTAACTGAAAGTTATACTAAACCTTCAACTACACTCAAGCTTAAACAACCTCCCCATAAAGATCAAAATCCTCAGCTTCAATAATTTTAATAGTGGCAAATTCACCTGTTTTTAAATAGGTTTTTGTGGCATCAATAAGCACTTCGTTATCCACATCGGGCGAATCAAATTCGGTACGGCCAATAAAATAATTGCCCTCTTTTCTGTCGATAACCACTTTAAACTCCTGCCCTATTTTTTGTTGGTTTAACTCCCAAGAAATCTGAGATTGAATTTCCATAATCTGATTGGCGCGGTCAATTTTTACATCTTCCGGCACATCATCTTCTAAATTATAAGCATGCGTATTTTCTTCGTGGGAATAAGTGAAACATCCCAAACGCTCAAAGCGCATATCGGCAACCCATTGTTTTAACTCTTGGAAATGGGCTTCGGTTTCTCCCGGATAACCCACAATAAGTGTGGTTCTAATCGCCATTTTCGGCACTTTGGCCCTAAATTCCCGAAGCAGTTTTGTGGTTTTTTCTTTAGTTGTCCCGCGACGCATACTTTTTAAAATATCATCAGAAATATGCTGCAACGGAATATCTAAATAATTACAGATTTTCGGTTCGCGATCCATCACCTCCAAAACATCCATGGGGAAACCCGTTGGAAATGCGTAATGCAAACGTATCCACTCTACACCATCAACTTTCACCAAAGCTTCGAGCAGTTCGGCTAAGTTTCGTTTTTTATATAAATCCAGTCCGTAATAGGTTAAATCCTGTGCAATTAAAATCAACTCTTTTACGCCATTTGCTGCCAGTTTTTCAGCTTCAACAACAATCTCCTCAATAGGCGTACTTTTATGTTTGCCGCGCATAATAGGGATGGCACAAAAACTACAGGGGCGGTCGCAACCTTCGGCAATCTTTAAATAGGCATAGTTTTTAGGTGTTGTGGTTAACCGTTCGCCAATCAATTCGTGTTTATAATCGGCACCCAAGGCTTTCAATAAACCGGGTAATTCGGTAGTACCAAAATACTCATCCACATTGGGGATTTCCTTAACCAAATCAGGTTTGTAACGCTCGCTTAAACAACCGGTAACAAATACTTTATCAACTTCACCGGCTTCTTTTTTTTGCATAAATTCCAAGATGGTATTTACACTTTCTTCTTTGGCATTATTAATAAATCCGCAGGTATTAATCACCACAATATTGCCTTCTTCCTCGTGTACAACCTCTTTATTATTGGCCTTAAGTTGCCCCATTAACACTTCGCTGTCGTAAACATTTTTACTACAGCCAAGGGTTACCACGTTTATTTTATTCTTTTTAAGCGTTTTTGTGCGCATAGTTTTTATAAATATGGGCGCAAAGATACGCAATACGAAACGATTTAAGAGCTATGATTTGCTTATTCAACTTTTGAAATATTAAAGACTAATTAAACCTTTATTATATTTACGTGTCCAAAAAATAAAATCTACTGCTTTGAAAACGATCTTCTACCCTATTTTAATTATTGCTTTATTCTGCAATAGTTGTGCTTCAAATAACAACCCCATTGATGAAATTCCCATAGACGACGCGCTCTATTTTCCTCCTATAAACTCCAATACTTGGGAAACAAAATCGATTAACGATTTAGGTTGGAACGAAAGTGCTTTACAACCTCTTTTAGATTATATTGAAGGCAAAGGCACCAAAGCTTTTATCATACTAAAAAATGGACGGATGGCTGTAGAATGGTACGGAAATGGCGAAGATGCAACCTCTAATTTAGCATGGAATTCCGCCGCTAAAACACTAGTGGCCTTTACTGCGGGCATTGCCCAACAAGAAGGATTTTTAAATATTGACGATGCCTCAAGCGATTATTTAGGTAGCGGATGGACCAGTTTAACGCCTGAACAGGAAAACAATATTACTATTTGGAATCATTTAACGATGACCACGGGATTGGATTATACCGTACCCAATAACAATTGCACCGACCCTGATTGTTTTACCTATGAGAATGAACCCAGCAGTTTTTGGTACTACCATAATGGACCTTATACCATTTTGCACGACATTGTTGCAAATGCTGTAAATACCGATTTCGGTAATTATTTTGAAGATAAGTTAAAGGATAAAATCGGCATGCAAGGGGCTTGGATACACTTTGGTTATTTTAAATTGTACTATAGCACCGCCAGAAGCATGGCTCGATTTGGGCTGCTAAACCTTAACAAAGGCGTGTGGAATGGTGCTGATATTTTGAATGACAACAACTATTTTGAAGCCATGACAAACACCTCGCAAAACCTAAATAAAGCTTATGGCTATTTGTGGTGGTTAAACGGAAAAGATAGTTATAGAAGTCCTGGTTTGACTTTGGAATTTCAAGGTAAATTAATCCCGAATGCCCCAGATGATTTGATAGCGGGCTTAGGAAAGGATGACCAAAAACTATACATTGTACCGAGTAAAAAACTAGTAATTGTGAGAATGGGTGACGATGCTGGTGAAGCATTGTTGGGGCCATCGAGTTTTGACAACGACCTATGGGGCGAAATTAATAAACTGATTGATTAATTGTAGTTTTTTGGCGCTTTTCGCCTTTTTGAAACTTGTTCATAAATATACGCCCATTGCAATAAATCATTTTCAGATAAGGGTTTACTTATAAATGTTAAACCCTTTGGCGCACCTTTTTCTGTATAACCCATCGGTACCGTTATAGCGGGATATTCGGCTACGGCAGCAAAACCTGCGTGGTAATTGTTTATGGATAAAAAACCATCCAGATTGTGTGCTTTCATCGGTTTATCATAAAAACGTCTTCCATTGGTTTTTAAAGTGTTTTTTATATTTTGAAATGCTTCATTGGCTGCGCTATCGGCTACAATACCTTCAAATAGTTTTTGGCCATAAGGCATCCGATTCACGGAATCTTTTTTGTTGAAATCAATAACATCTTTAACCGATGTTACCACAACATCATTGCTCGCATCATCTGAAAGATATTTAGGTAAATCGTTTTTCATATCTAAATTTAACAGCCTTAAAAAATCTGGTAAATCATTTTTTTCTTCCTCAATCTCTATAATTTTCGCGCCTTTGGATTTTAAATCTGCAATAGCTTGAACGTAAAGTGAATCTTCCAACAATCTTTTAAATGCGCCAAAACGCTTCCCTGAAAAATCGGCTTTAAACAACATGTTGCTGTTATAAAAACCTGTTTCGGATGTTGTATCAATCGATTTGGAATCGTTATTATCAAAACCAAGCATCGCATCCAATACAATGGCGTTATCCGTTACGTTTTTGGTCATCGGCCCTGGCGTATCCAAGGTAGACGAAATAGGCACAATACCACTTCTACTCAATAATCCAATGGTTGGTTTTAAACCAACAATAGAATTTTGACTTGAGGGCGATAATATTGAACCCGATGTTTCGCTACCCACAGCAGCAACACAAAAATTAGCAGCAACAGCCACACCACTCCCCGAACTCGAACCACCAGTATCCATAATTCTTCGGCCATAAGGATTTAAGGTTTGTCCACCAATAGCGCTATAACCGCTTGGGCAATCGTTACAGAAAAAATACGCCCATTCGCTTAGGTTTGCTTTTCCTAAAATTATAGCCCCTTTGCGTTTTAATTGTTTAACCACAAAAGCATCATCGGTGTTGTTGTTTTGTAAGGCCACGGCACCTGCAGTTGTTGGCATTCCCGAAGTGTTGATATTATCTTTTAATAAAATGGGCATGCCATAAATGGGATGTGGTTCAACCTCAAAATCTGTTTGATCTGCTTCAATTGCTTCTTTAATCGCGTTTGGATTTAATGAAATAACCGAATTAAGTGACAAGGAATTTTCTCTATCAAACTTTTTAATGCGGTACAAATAGAATTTAGTGAGCAACTCATAAGACAAATGACCTTCAGATATGTGGTTTTGAAGCGTTGGAATATCTGCCTCTAAAATTAGCGGTTTTAAATTATTATAGGTTTCCGCAGTAAAATCCTTTAAATCGTTTTCAAAAGGTTGCCACAGTTGCGAAACATCAATAAACTTTGAATCTAAAACTTTAAATTCCCTGAAATCTTTAATCGAATCGTTTGAAGTAACAATAGAATCATTTAAAGTTTGGCTATCAGAAACAGTGTTTTCTGTTTTTGGGTTTTTACAAGAATAGATTAAAAACGATAACAAGAAAAATATAGAAAGTCTCATGGTTAGTATTTTGCACTAAAATACTAATTAATTTAATTACTTAATTTCTATCTTCAAAAGGGACTATAACTCCTTTTTCCAAATAATTTTTTAGTCCGTTTAGCAACATGGCCCAACAAAATGAAGAGTGTTTAAAATGATGGTTGTTTTCCGGCCAATTTACGTGACTAAACTTCACCAAGGTTCCGTTTTCGGTTTGCTCCAAATTGAAACCAAAAGTGGTTGGCTCCCAATCTTTATCGGCCTCTGTCATTTTTAAATGAAATGACGCGTTGTTTATTACTTTTGAAACCTTGCAGAACCAATTGTAATCATCAGTAAAATTTAAGTTGTATTCTGAATTTAATTCTGGTTTTCCTGAAGATTTTAAAGTCCACCAATTATTGAGATGCTCTGGTTGAGACACCGCATCGAACACATCTTTAGAAGATGCTTTAATTTGAAGGTTATGAAAAATAGAATAACCCATAATTCTAAAATTACGAAAAAAAATCTATTGGAAGATTCCCTCCCGATAGCTATCGGGATTCGCGGGAATGACAATAGAGATTACTTGAAAAACGAATCCACAAACTCAAACTTATTAAAAACCTGTAAATCGTCAATGCCTTCGCCAACGCCAATGTATTTTACGGGTATTTTAAACTGATCTGAAATTCCAATAACAACGCCGCCTTTTGCGGTACCATCCAATTTTGTAACCGCTAAACTTGTTACCTCTGTGGCTGCAGTAAACTGTTTGGCTTGTTCAAAAGCGTTTTGTCCTGTGGAGCCATCTAAAACCAATAATACGTCGTTTGGTGTATCGTCAACCACTTTTTGCATCACACGTTTTACTTTGGTGAGCTCGTTCATTAGGTTTACTTTATTGTGCAAACGGCCAGCGGTATCAATAATAACCACATCGGCATTTTGGTTTACGGCACTTTGCAAAGTATCAAAAGCCACCGATGCTGGATCGCTACCCATCGATTGTTTTACAATAGGCACATCTACGCGGTCTGCCCAAACCTGAAGTTGGTCTATGGCTGCGGCCCTAAAGGTATCAGCTGCACCAAGCACTACATTTAATCCTTGTTTTTTAAATTGATGTGCCAACTTACCAATGGTGGTGGTTTTGCCCACACCGTTTACGCCTACTACCATAATAACGTACGGTTTTTTATCTTTTGGGATAGTAAACTCGGTGTCTTCGCCAGAATTGGTTTCGCTTAATAAGCCCGCAATTTCTTCGCGGAGAATTGTATTGAGCTCGTCGGTACCCAAGTATTTATCTTTAGCAACGCGTGCTTCTATGCGTTCTATAACTTTTAAGGTGGTATTTACGCCAACATCTGAAGATACCAAAACTTCTTCCAGATTATCTAAAACTTCATCGTCTACTTTAGATTTTCCTGCTACGGCTTTACTTAGTTTACCGAAAAAGCTGGATTTGGATTTTTCCAGTCCTTTGTCTAAGGTTTCTTTTTTTTCCGATGAAAATATTTTTTTAAAAAAGCTCATTAATAATGTTTATTTACTTGTTATTGAGTTGTTAGGCCCAAAAATAATTCTGCTTTTGCGTTAGGGATTGAGGTATTGTTGAAGCTCTCCCGATTTTTTTATCGGGAAGCGACTACCGAAAGCCCGACCCTTGTGGTAACGCCCAAATGCTTATTGTCAATTTTCGCACCACATTTGTTTACTGCAAATATGGCAGTAAATTTACTAAAATATAAGCATAAAAAAACTGCTTCCAGAAAATGAAAGCAGTTTTTAAAAAATATTATGTAATGCGGTTTTACTTTTTGTTTAAAAAGTCGTTTACAAATTCTGGAGCCATAATAGACTCAACAAACATGTAAGCTCCTGTTTTTGGAGACTTAACCATTTTTATTGCTTTTGTTAATCTTTTTGATCCTGTTTGTAATGATGCTACTGATTTTTTTGCCATGACTACTTATGCGTTTTGAAATTTTTTAAATAAATTTCTAATTTGTGTTATTTGAAATTTCCTTTAAAATTTCTAATTTAAGTTATTTGAAATTTCCTTAATAAATTTCTAATTATTTAATTTCTTTATGAACTGTCATACGTTTAAGAATTGGATTAAATTTTTTAATCTCCATTCTTTCTGGCGTATTTTTCTTGTTTTTTGTAGTAATGTAACGTGAAGTTCCTGGTTGACCAGACTCTTTATGCTCTGTACATTCTAATATTACTTGTATTCTGTTGCCTTTTTTTGCCATGTCTTTTTACTTATTAAATACAGCTATTATTTATAAAACCCTTTAGCTCTTGCTTCCTTAATTGCTGCAGAAATACCAATTTTATTAATTGTTTTTAAAGCAGAAGTAGAAACTTTTAAAGTTACCCAGTTATCTTCTTCTGGAATGTAAAAACGTTTTTTCACTAAATTCGCATTAAATTTGCGTTTAGTTCTATTTAATGCATGAGACACGTTGTTTCCAACCATTGCCTTCTTTCCTGTAAGTTCACAAACTCTTGACATTATTTATAACTTTAATTTTTTTTGTTGCTTAAATTCGAGGTGCAAATATACAAATACTTTATATTATGACAACCTATTTTTTATCTATTTTTTAAAATTTCTTTTTGAAGCATTTCGAAGGCTTTATTTACGGCTTTATTTATCACTTTTACACGATGGTTTCCCAGGTTAAATACTTCGGAAAAAACATGTGTTTTTGTGGCTATGGCTATAAAAACCGTACCAACCTCGGCATTGGAGTCGCCTTTTTCCGGTCCCGCATTTCCAGTAGTTGCTATGGCATAATCGGCATTAAATAATTGTAAAGCATTTTTAGCCATGGCCTCGGCAACCTGAGCGCTTACCACGGAATGTGCATCTATGATAGCTTTTGAGACACCCAAAACATCAATTTTAGATTGGGTGGCATAGGTTACCAATCCTCCTTTAAAATAAGCTGAAGCACCGGCATTTGCCGTAATCTGTTCGGCTATTTTACCTCCGGTACAACTTTCGGCTACGGCAAGTGTTTTTCCTAATTTTACTAATTGCTTTCCTAAAACGATTTCAATGGACGATTCAGCTTCTTCAAAACCAAAAAATTCATTTTTAATTAAAGGTAGTAAGCTGTCTATTTGCTGCTGTACCTCGTTTTTTATTAGTTGTTCATCAAACCCTTTTGCCGTTAAGCGCAACCTCACTTTGCCTAAATTTGGTAAATACGCGAGCCTGATGTGTTTTGGCAAGGCATCTTCCCAATCTTCAATTCTTTCAGCTAGCGAACTTTCGCCAACGCCATAAACCAACAGGGTTGTGTGTAAAATAAACGGGCATTTAAAAGTGGCTTTTAACTTAGGAAGCACCTCATGTTCCATAATAGCTTTCATCTCAAAAGGCACACCCGGAAGTGAAATAAAAACCTTTCCTTTTTTTGCCATCCACATCCCTGGAGCGCTACCGTATTTATTCATTAAAACCGATGCTTTTGATGGTATCAAAGCCTGGTCTATATTAACCTGCTTAAGCGGTTGATTAATTTTTTTTTCCCAGAGACGCTCAATGTTTTTTAATACGGAAGCATCACGAACCAAAGTGTCGTTAAAATATTCGGCAAGGGTATTTTTGGTAATATCGTCTTTTGTTGGCCCCAATCCGCCGGTAAGAATAATAATGTCTGCTTTTTCTTCAGCCTCTTTTAAAGCTTGTAGAATATGTGCTTTATCATCTTGAATCGAAGTCATTTGATAAACCGAAACCCCAATTTTATTAAGCTGTTTAGAAATATATGCAGAATTGGTGTCTATAACCTGCCCTATGAGCAGCTCATCACCAATGGTAATAATTTCAGCCTGCATTACAGATTAAAATCCGATTTTATTTCCACCAAAGCCTTGTCTACCGCCGTAATTACAATATCTAGTTTTTCGGTAATATCCATATCGGTTTTCGTGAATTTTCCCCAATCTTGAACCTCAATTAAATCGTCAAGAATACCAAGTTCAAATAAATCTATCGTTGGTTTCATTTTATGAGCCGCTTGATAGGCTTCTTGATAGTCTTTTTCGGCCACAGCATTTTTAAGTCGTTCTGCATCTTCAGACACTTCTTCTACAAATGTTTCGGCCAATGTTCTAACAAAATCCTCGTCGTTATCGGCCAATTCGCGTACTCTAAATAATTTATAATGTTGTTCCATTTTTATTTTACTCTTATTGAAAACATGGCATTGTTTTCTATAAATCCTTCTAATTTATCATTGGCAATAACTTTGCCAACTCCCGCTGGTGTGCCCGTAAAGATAATATCTCCAATCTTTAAAGTGAAATATTTTGACACATATTCTATTAATTCATCAATTTTCCATAGCATGTGGCTGGTGTTGCCTTGCTGTACTACGGAGCCGTTTTTTTGCAACGAGAAGTTTATATCGTTTACATTTTCAAAACTTTCAACAGGTAGCCAATTACCCACCACGGCAGCACCATCAAAGGCTTTTGCTTTTTCCCAAGGCAAGCCTTTAGCCTTTAATTGGCTTTGTAAATCGCGTGCTGTAAAATCGATTCCAAGTCCGATTTCCTTATAATATTTATGGGCAAATTTTTTATCAATATGCTTCCCTACCCTATTTATTTTAACCAAAATTTCGACTTCGTGATGCACATCATCTGAAAAATCTGGAATAAAAAAGGGCTGTTTTTTCAAAAGAATGGCCGTATCTGGTTTTAGAAAAACAACGGGATCCGTTGGTTTTTCGTTTTCCAGTTCTTTAATATGTTCGGTGTAATTTCTACCGATGCAGATTAGTTTCATGTTTTATTTTTTAATCGCGCAAAAGCGCTAAGACGCAAAGTTTTAAAGTTTATGTGTTTTATTTGGGCGTTCCATTTTACTCACACCTACAAGGTTTTCAAAACCTTGCAGGGTCGCAAAATGTCGGGCTTTCCGTTACAAGTCCTCGCACCTCCTTCGTCGGGCTGTGGGCTTTCCTCTGCAATCCCTAACGCAGCTACCCGCCAAGGTCCGTGAGCATAACTGAAAACCGCAACTATTTTTTAATCTAATTTATTGTTAAAGCTCTTCAACTTAATAGCCGTTAACACTTTTTTGGTGTACAACGGAAAATCGGCATTTAACAACCAACCAAAATATCCGGGTTCTTTTTCGAGCACATCGGTAACTAATTTGCCTTTGTGCTTTCCAAAAGAAAAACACTCTTCGCCTTTTTTGTTATAGGTTATAAAACCAGCAAAATCAGCAAACTTTTTTCGCG
This sequence comes from Hwangdonia lutea, assembly GCF_032814565.1. GTDB lineage: Bacteria > Bacteroidota > Bacteroidia > Flavobacteriales > Flavobacteriaceae > Hwangdonia > Hwangdonia lutea. The sequence goes on along the minus strand of NZ_CP136521.1, from coordinate 3,442,656 downwards.
AGCTAAATTCGGCCAAAAATTTAGTATCGTTTTCTATTTCGTCGTACCTTTTTATTTGCGCTTTTAACACTTCGTAGGTCGCATTGGTATCGGCTTCGGCACTATGCGCATCCTCTAAGTTTTTATCGCAATAAAATTTGTAGGCGGCACTTAATGTACGCTGTTCCATTTTATGGAAAATGGTTTGCACATCGACAGACAAACGGTTTTTCATATCGAAATCCACATCGGCTCGCAACATTTCTTCGGCTAAAAGCGGAATATCGAATCTATTGGAATTAAAACCTCCCAAATCGGAATCTTTTATAAGGTTGTAAATCTCTTTGGCGAGTTCTTTAAACGTGGGTTTATCTGCCACATCAGCATCAGAAATGCCATGTATTTCCGTGACTTCCTTAGGGATGGGCATCTCCGGGTTTACCAACCAGGTTTTGCTTTCTTCTTTGCCGTTAGGGTGTACTTTAAGTATGGCTATTTCAACAATACGGTCTTTTGTAATATTTATGCCCGTGGTTTCTAAATCGAAGAAACAGATGGGTTTTGTGAGGTTTAGTTGCATTAATTATAAAATATTTAATTTTTCGATGTCTTTAATGAATTTATTTTTGTGTTTAAACCAATTTCTTTTCCTAAACAAATCAGTAAAAGGCAAGTTTGTTTCAGTCGATTCTATATAAAACTCACCATCGGGATGAATGATAATTGTTGTTAAATCGTTTTTCAATTGACAAAAAATCTTCTTGATTAAGTATCCGTAGTCTTTGTACCAACGTAAGTTTTCATAAACTTCCGGATGACCGTTGTTATGACCATAGAAGTCCAATTTAACTAACTTCTTTTTATATCTTCTATAATACACTTCGCTACTTTTTTTTCTTGATATATACTCCGTATATGTAACGCTATAATCTTTAATTTCGTGATTGTTAAAAATAAATATATTCCTTATTGGATATTCTGATTTCGCTCTTAAAGTATCTACGTAACGAATAAGTAGAGATTTGGTTGTATCTATTTGATGTCTATGGTTTATGAACTTAAAAAATTGAGTTTTTACAGTTGGAGTTAATCTACCAAAGTAATACTTCAATCTTAATTTTTCTAAAACTATAGAGTCTGTTCTATAAAGAAAACCACTATAAATAGACGATTTTAATTTCTTTTGGTAAACCGCTTTAGATATGATCTTGCCGGTTTCGTCTGCATAAACTGTTCGAACTTGAGACAAAGCATTTAAACTGTGAATAAAAAAAACAATAACCAATAAACTGACTACAAAACTTGAGTTGTTATTTTTATTATTTGAATGCATAAAGTAACTTTTATTTTACAAAAGATAAAGGTACTAAACTTGCCAAAGGGTAAAAAACAAAAAACCAACCGTTTTATGGGTTGATTTTTTTACTATTTCCATAATCAGATACTGGCTTTGTACAAAGTGAAATTAAATTTCTCTGTTAGAATCCCAAGCCTCTAAATAATCTTTAACCGCTTTTACAAACTGTCCGCCTAAAGCCCCGTTTACCACACGATGGTCGTAAGAATGCGATAGGAACATTTTGTAACGAATACCAATAAAATCGCCTTCTGGCGTTTCAATAACCGCGGGCACTTTACGAATAGCTCCTAAAGCTAAAATACCCACTTGTGGCTGATTGATAATGGGTGTACCCATAATGCTGCCAAAGGTGCCCACGTTGGTAACGGTGTACGTTCCCCCTTGAATATCGTCTGGTTTTAATTGGTTTAAACGCGCTCGTTTTGCCAAATCGTTAACCTGTTTGGTCATGCCCACCAAATTAAGCTGATCGGCATTTTTTATAACCGGTACAATTAAATTGCCATCCGGTAAGGCCGCAGCCATACCCAGATTAATATTTTTCTTTTTTACAATAGTATCGCCCTGCAATGAAATATTCATCATCGGGAAATCGCGTAATGCCTTGGCAATGGCCTCCATAAAGATTGGTGTAAAGGTTAAATTTTCGCCTTCGCGTTTCATAAAACCATCTTTAACCTTTTTTCTCCAATTCCAGATATTGGTCACATCGGCTTCAATAAAACTTTGAACGTGTGCCGATGTTTGCGTCGATTCGACCATATGATGCGCAATGAGTTTACCCATTCTGGTCATTTCAATAATTTCGTCTTCGCCACTTGCAACAACAGGAGCTGGTGCTGTTTTTTGTTGTGGTTCAGCTTTTGTAACTGGTTTTGGGGTTTCAGCTGGCGCCTCTTCTTTTTTAGCAGACCCCCTGTTTTCCAAATAGTTAAGAATATCGTTTTTAGTTACACGCCCGTCTTTGCCCGAACCTATAATAGCATCTAATTCTTCTTGTGTAATGCCTTCTTGTTTTGCTATGTTTTTTACCAATGGCGAGTAAAAACGCCCCTCGCTAGAACTCACCGGAGCAACCGTTTCTTGTGCAGCCGTTACGGTTTGCGCTACTTGTTCGACAGCTGCAGGCGTTTGTTCTTCAGTTTCAACTTGAGGAGTTTCAGCCTCTGAAACGTCTTCACCTTCGGTTTCAATAATTGCAATAACTTGACCAACTTGAACCACATCATCAACATTAAAGCGCTTTTCAACTAAAACACCATCCACCTCACTTGGCACTTCGCTATCTACTTTATCCGTCGCAATTTCCAAAACCGCTTCATCCAATTCGATAGTATCGCCAACTTCTTTTAACCAAGCAGTTATTGTTGCCTCTGCAACACTTTCTCCCATTTTCGGTAATTTAAGTTCAAACTTTGCCATATCAATAATATAATCCTTATTTTTTAATTTGAGTTTGCAAAATTAATAAAAAATGATTGATTTTTTTAAATTATTTACAAAATCATTGTTTTAAAATGATAACTTCTCCCCTGCTTATAGCATCATTGCTTCCCAATATAAAATTGGCATTTTCCGGTAAAATTTTATAGGTTACAGATGTGCTGTTTACGCCTTGTTCCATCATTTCAATAATCTTTTTGTAACCTAAAGTATTGGCATCAAAAATAACTTCGGTAAATTTTTGAATATTACTTAAATCTGATTTTAAAGTTATCTCTTTTTGCAATACAAATTTAAGCTTTTCATTGATTTGATTGGAAATTAACACATATTTTTCAATCGACACCGTTTTTTTTACCGGTGATTTTCTGAACATATAAACCAGCCTTATTCCAAACCAAACCAACATATCAAACAACATGTTTTTCTTAAAATGTTTTATGTAGAATATTTGCATAGCACCATAAAAACGACGCACATAATATTTATCCCTTAAAGTACTTTCGCCTTTAAAATGAATAACCGTTGTGTCTCCAAAATAATAATTTTGATAACCAGCCTTTAACATTTTATATGACAAATCGATGTCTTCGCCGTACATAAAATAATCTTCGTCAAAACCGTTTACCGCATGGTACACCTCTCGTTTTATAAGCATAAAGGCCCCCACGAGCACATCGACTTTCCCGGTTTCATTTTCATTTAAATGATTCGCATAATAGCTTTTTGAATTGCCCAACAATTTTTTAAAAGCGGCATTTACATATGGAATATTCCGTTTGCTTTCGGGCAAAAATTCGCCTGCACCATTTATTAATTTACACCCTACAATACCAAGTTTTTCTTTTGATTGTGCATAATCAAGCATTTTAATAAACGTATCTTCGGCAACCACCGTATCTGGGTTTAAAATGCACAAATACTTACCTTTTGCTTGAGAAACGCCTATATTATTTCCTTTGGAAAAACCTAAATTCTCTTGGTTTTGTATAAGTTTTACCTCCGGAAACCTTGCTTTTACCATGTTACAGCTATCGTCTTCAGAATTATTATCCACAACAATAATTTCTGCTTCAATATCGGCTACGGCAGCACGCACGCTTTTTAAGCAGAGTTCTAAAAAGTAGCGCACATTATAGTTTAAAATTACAACTGAGAGTTTCAAATGAAATTATAATTTTAAAGAGGTTTCAAAAGGTATTCTATTTACTATACTTCTTCCTAGGGTTATCTCATCGGCATATTCCAACTCATCACCAACCGAAATTCCTCGCGCAATGGTTGATGTAACAACTTTATAATCTTGAATTTGTTTATAAATATAAAAATTGGTGGTATCGCCTTCCATGGTTGAACTTAACGCGAAAATAAGCTCTTTAACCACTCCTTGTTTTACTTTGTTTACTAAGGTTTCGATATTCAAATCGTGAGGGCCAATACCATCCATAGGCGATATTTTTCCGCCCAAAACATGGTATAACCCTTTAAAGGAGCTGGTATTTTCAATGGCCATTACATCTTTTACATCTTCAACCACACAAATAATGGTTTCGTTTCTGTTGGGGTTGGCGCAGATTTCGCAAAGCTTAAAATCGCTAATGTTATGGCAAGATTCACAAAACTTTATAGTGTTGCGCATATCCTGTAATGCCTGCGATAACGCCGTAGTTTGCTCTTTTGGCTGCCTTAATAAATGCAAAACCAAACGCAACGCGGTACGCTTACCAATTCCTGGTAACTGCGACATTTCGTTTACAGCCCGTTCTAACAATTTTGAAGAAAACTCCATAGGTTGCGAATTTACTATTTATTCTGAACTTGTTTTAAAATCTTATCAACTTTTACGTAATTTGGCAATCGAAAAATATTTTTATGACTGCAACACAAATACTTCTGCTTATTGCTGCCTATTTTGGCTTACTTATTATAATATCTTATTTAACTGGAAAAGACGATAGTAACGATGTTTTTTTCAAGGCCAAAAAACAATCGCCGTGGTATTTAGTCGCATTCGGAATGATTGGTGCATCACTTTCCGGGGTAACTTTTATTTCGGTTCCGGGGATGATTGGCGGACAGCAGTTTGCTTATATGCAAGGGGTTTTTGGGTTTTTTGTGGGTTATTTGTTTATTATTTTCATATTGCTTCCGCTGTATTATAAGTTAAATGTAACGTCAATTTATCAATATTTAGAGCAACGATTTGGCAAAGTAAGTTATAAAACCGGTGCTTTTTTCTTCTTGCTTTCAAGGGTGACCGGAGCTTCATTCCGTTTGTATTTAGTGGCTTTATCGATGCAATATATTGTTTTTGAAAAGCTGGGGATACCGTTTTGGATAACCGTTGTGGTTTCCATTTTATTAATTTGGCTGTACACCAATAGAGGTGGCATAAAAACAATTATTTGGACGGATACCTTACAAACCTTGGCGATGCTTGTTTCGGTGGGTGTTGGTATTTATTTGATTAATCAAAAATTGGATTTTACGGTATTTAGTATGTTGAAATCGGAAGCCTTTTCGACAAAAAGCCAAATGTTCTTTTTTGATGACCCTTATGCAACTACCTATTTCTGGAAATATTTTATTGGAGGCATTTTTATAGCCATTGCCATGACGGGTTTAGATCAAGATATGATGCAAAAAAACCTAACCTGTAAAAACAAAAAAGACGCCCAGAAAAACATGTTTACCATGGCTACTTTGGTTATTGTGGTAAATTTTGCGTTTTTATCACTTGGTGCTTTACTGTTTATTTATGCCGATAAATTCAACTTGCAAATACCCGTGGTAAACGAGATTACACGAACCGATTTACTATTTCCTGAAATTGCCATGAATCAAGGTTTGGGTGCTGCCCTATCCATAACCTTTCTTATTGGCTTAATTGCTGCCGCTTATAGTAGCGCAGATAGCGCATTAACCTCGTTAACCACCTCTTTTTCGGTAGATTTTTTAAATATTGAAGATAGGCCCGAAGCAGAGCAAAAGCCGCTGCGTAAAAAAGTACATGTGGGTGTTTCGTTATTATTAATAGTAGTAGTTATTGTATTTAATAATTTGGAAGGCAACGTGGTAAGCAACTTATTCAAATTTGCCACTTACACCTATGGCCCACTGTTGGGTTTATTTGCTTTTGGGATTTTAACCAAACGTGAAATTAAAGATCAATATGCGTGGATTGTTGCGTTGTTATCTATAACCTTAAGCCTCGTTATTACATCGTTACCCGAAAGTGTTTTAGGCGCCTATAAATTCCATTGGGAAATTTTACCTCTCAACGGCATCATCACGTATTTGGGCTTAATATTGATTAGTAGAAAGAAGCACTAAAGTACAGGCGGTTTCATAATTAATATTATTTTTCTTTAAAATTTCATAAAACTCATAATTTTCGGTTCCCGGATTAAAAATGACGCGCTTGGGCTTTAAAGACACGATATAATCATAATACGCTTCCTGCCGTTTGGGGTTTAAGTACAACGTAATGGTGTGTATATTCTCGTATGGTTGTAATTGTGTGTCTATTTTTACTCCCGCAACGGTACCTTCTTTCATCCCAAAAGCCACAACATCTTGCCCTTTATTCACAAGCTTTTGAATGGCATAATTTGAATACCTATCTGGTTTTACCGAAGCGCCGATTACTAGTGTTTTCTTACCCATAATGTTAAAAAGATGTTAAGTTTTGTTAAATATAGTAACAGAATTTAAATTAACACGTCTACACAGTATTAGTTTTAATCAATCAATCAAAAAACAACCAATCAAAATGAAAAACTTATTCTTAGCGTGTTTACTACTATTCGCTATAACCACACAAGCACACACAGACCCTGGAAATGATGCCGACAAAACAGGTACAATCTCAGGAAAAGTCTTAGACGCCACTTTAAAACAACCCTTACCGTACGTAAATGTTATTATAAAAAATACAGCAGGCGAAACTTTAACTGGCGGTATTACCTTAGAAGATGGTACTTTCGAAATTGATAAAGTCGCCGAAGGTAAAATTAAATTGAGTATCCAATATATAGGATATAAAACCATTACCAAAGACATCACTATTGGCAAAGGCAATTACAAGGTAGATGTTGGTGAGATTCTTTTAGAAGAAGAAGCCGAAGGTTTGGATGCGGTTACCGTTTTGGCAGAAACCTCCACCATTCAACAAAAAGTTGACCGCAAAGTAATTACCATTGGAAAAGATTTAGCAGCAACAGGCAGTGCATCAGAGCTTATGGTTGGTATTCCATCGGTAAGCGTCGATGCCCAAACGGGTGATATAAGTTTACGCGGCAACCAGAATGTACGCGTTATGGTTGATGGTAAATTATCAAATATTCCAACAGCGCAATTGCTCAAGCAAATCCCGTCAACCGCCATAAAATCTATTGAGTTAATCACCAATCCTTCGGCCAAATACAATCCCGAAGGCATGAGCGGCATTATAAACATTGTGCTTCATAAAAACACCATGATAGGTTTTAATGGTAATTTAAGTTTAGGTTTAAGACATGAAAAAGAAGCTAAATTCAACAGTGCCCTAAACATGAATTACCGTAACGGAAAGTTCAATTTATACGGAAGTTACAGCAACAATATTTCAAAAAACAGAAACCGCGGAAATGTTGAAAGACCGGAAAATAACTCGGAGCAATTCTTTAAGTTTTTAGATAAAAGACAATCGCATTTGTATAAATTAGGACTCGATTTTTACTTGGATGACAAGAACACCATGTCTTTTTTCACAACACAAAACACATCCAATAGCAGTACCGAGGGTGAAACCGAAGCTTTGTTTTACAGCAATCCGTCGTTCGACCAACACCAAGTTTTCCTTGCCGAAAGCGATAACATGTCCTCGCAATACAATTTTAACTATGTGCATGATTTTTCAGAAGATGGACATAATATTGAGTTAGAAGTAGATTACAATACTTTTGAAGATGATACACCGGCAGATTTTAAATTTCTTCTGGGTTCAAACGACGATTATAAAGATTTTAATAATACCGACAGAAAAAGCACTACGGTAAATTTAGATTATGTAAACCCATTATCTGAAACCACAAAGCTAGAATTAGGGCTGCAAGCACGTTTATTTAATTCGGATATCGCCTATTCATCAACGGGTCAAACTTTAAACGCGCAAGGTGTTTTACGACCAACTCCAGACAATGATTTTGACTACACACGAGATATTTATTCTGCCTACGCCACATTTAGCAAAAAATTTGATAAATGGACTTATCAAATAGGTCTGCGTACAGAAAATGTAAAAGAGGATGCCTTAGCACTATCGTCTGAAGCTGCAAGTACCGAGACGTTTAAAAACGATTATTTCGAGTTTTACCCATCGGCTTTTATTACTTATTCGCCATCAGAAAAAAATTCGTATCAATTTAGTTATAGCCGACGTGTAGACCGTCCGGGAATTGGTCAGGTAAACCCCATTAAAGAATGGAGCACGCCACTAATTTCTTCTTTCGGAAATATCGATTTGCGTCCACAGTTTACAAATTCGGTTGAAGCTAATTACACCAGAACTTTAAATAACAGAAAAGGAAGCGTAACCGGTGGTGTTTTTTATAGGTTCATTTCAGATGAAATTAACAGAGCCTTGTTTATTGACAGAACCGATGTAAATTCCGGTCGTATTATTTTAACCCATGACAATTTTGATGATACCTCGGCTTACGGTATTGAATTATCCTCAAATTACCGACCAACAAAATGGTGGAGCATAAACGGAAGTTTCGATTTGTACTCGCAAACCCAAAAAGGTATAGCCGAAACCTTAACTGCGCCAATTGAAACGGCTACGATTGATGATATTGAAACCAACATAGATGAAGTTAACAACGTTGCTTGGAACTTTAGAATGTTTAATAATTTTAGAGTGAGCAAAACCTTAACTTTTACCGCTTTTGGTTTTTACAGAGGAAAAAACAAAACACTACAGTTTGATATGAAACCCATGTATTTTATTAATCTGGGTTCTCGGGTGAGTTTTGCAAAAGGCAAAGGCTCATTTAGTTTGAATTTTAACGATGTTTTGAATACCATGAAATTTGCTTTTGAGGGCACCAAACCTTTTGTACAAAATGGTCAGTTTAACTGGGAAAGCCATACCGTTCAAGCCAGTTTATCGTACCGTTTTGGTGGCGGAAAATACCGTGCTAAATCACGTAAAAACCGTGATGATAACACCAAATCTGATGGTGGTGGTTTCCTATAAAATTTAATATTTAATGACTTGCATGATAGTTGATGGTTAGTGTTATTGCACGGTTATTAAATAAGAAAACCCAAAGGATCTCTCTTTTGGGTTTTTGTTTGTTAAACTGTTAATACTTTTAATAAAAAATGTTAAAAATGTTAAAAAACAGATAATCAATGCAATAAACACTAAAACCATACGTTGTATGAACATACAATCACACGAAAAAATAATTATTTTAAGAGTTAGTCACCTTCATTTAATAACATTTTCGTCAATCAAAGATTCGTATGATTAGAAAACTCGAAATTAAATTTCGAGTTTTTTTATGCAAAAAAAATACAGTTAAAACACTGATTGCCTGTGTAATGAATTAAAAAGAGTTTCGTCAAAATAAAAGCACTAACTATTAAGGTATGTTTTATTTGTATTAGTCGTCATAAAAAAACATGTAAATTGCTTGGTGTATAGAACATAGAAACCCGGATGCATAACCCCGGGTTTAATTTTGTTAAAGATGTTAAAAAATATAATAAAAAATAGGTTTTAACGTCTTATATATAAGTTTGTATATTTATTACAAATTAATGGTGGTTAATAGTTGAAGAACCCAAAACAATACGTTTTGGGTTCTTTATTTTGCGTTAGGGATTGCAGTGGAAAGCCCACAGCACCTTTTTTGGTGCGAGGACTTGTAACGTAAAGCCCGACCCTTTTCGGGTAACGCCCAAGTGGTTTTAAAGTTTGTAATGATTCATCAATAATTTTTCGTAAACTTTATCGGGAAGGATTCTTTTAAGTACTATAGAAAATTTTTGCATAAACTCCCCTACTTTATAATGCCCCTTTGGATGTTTTGTGTTTATAATTTTATAAATTGCCTCTGCCATCATGTTGGGGTTGCTGCCAGAATCGACATGTTCATTCATTAATTTTAAAGTATTACCGTACGGTTTTTTATAGGGCGAATCATCTAAAAGTGGCGCGTGGTATCTGCCTGCCGCTATATTGGTGGCAAAATCTCCGGGAGCCACATTGGTCATGTTTATGTTAAAACCTTTCAACTCCATTCTAAAGGCTTCGGTTATAAGTTCCAAAGCACCTTTACTGGCACTATAAACACCGCGATATGGCAACCCCATATATCCTGCAATAGAGGTAATATTTATTATTAAACCCGATTGCTGTTTGCGCATTTGAGGCAATACCGCTTTAATAACATTTATGGGCCCAAAAAAATTGGTATCGAAATTGGCCTTAATTTCAGCTTCGGGGATTTCTTCAATTGGACCCGTAATGCCCGCACCAGCATTGTTGATAAGGATGTCTAACTTACCTTCGTTTTCAATAACGGTGTTTACGGTTTCTCTAATGGTATCATTGTTTTTAACATCCAGTTTCAAAATAGAGAAAGTGCTATTTTTATAGTTTTCTGGGTTTCGGCTCGTGCCATAAACTACAAAACCTTTTTGGGTTAAATACTCGCCAACTGACTTCCCTATTCCTGAGGAACCTCCCGTTATTAAAACAACTTTAGACATAAATACTTTTGAAAAATTAAAAAGGTAAAATTAAGAATGAAATCGATACAAAGGGGCATAAATGAAAAAAGATTTGTTAGCATTGCTACTAACAAATCTTAATCGGTATTTTATAAGTCCTTTCATTTGAAAAGGATTTTGAATAAGCACAAAAAAAGGCAAGCTACCTACATCACACCGCTACGACCATTTACCTTTGCTGCGTTCCCGCCCTGGAGGATTCAACAGGAGCTGGTTGTGTAGGACTTGCCGACTGCAAAGATACAACCTTTTAAAATTTTCACAATAATTTTTTATACTGTTTTTAAATAAATATCTTGGTCTAAATTTATAGCATAAAATGAATACATTCAAAGCACTCACAATCATATTTTTAAGCTTAGCCATAGTGTCTTGCCGCTCTAATTCCGGGCAGAAAAAAAGTGATTTTTCTATTAAAACGAATGCTGAGAAAGGTAATATTTCAGTATCTGAAACCTTAAACCTTTCTTTAGAAAACAAAAAAAATCATATTATTGACTCTGTTATATATATTTTAGACGGAAAGAAGATTGGTGAAGCGTTTGATTTAAACGGGCATAAGTTGGGAAAACACACGGTTGAAGCCACAGTGTATTTTAATAACCAAAAGCAAACAACAAATACAAATGTTACGATTTTAAATAATGAGACACCCAAAATTTACACCTTTCGTATTATAAATGAATATCCGCACGATATTACTTCGTACACCCAAGGACTTGAGTTTTATAACGACACCATTTACGAAAGTACAGGGCAATACAGAGAATCGAAACTTAGAAAAGTAGATTATAAATCGGGTAATGTTTTAAAAAATATAAATTTAGCCGACGAGTATTTTGGTGAAGGGTTAACCATTTTAAACAATAAAGTTTATCAACTCACGTGGCAAGAAAACATCGGGTTTGTGTATGATGTTAACACATTTGATAAATTAAGCAGCTTTAAATATGGCAACAGTAAAGAAGGTTGGGGTTTGTGTAATGACGATGACATTATTTACAAAAGCGATGGTACCGAAAAAATATGGCTGCTAAACCCCGATACTTTGGTGGAGCAAGATTATATTCAAGTGTATACTAATAAAGGAAAAATAGGCCGTATTAATGAATTGGAATGGATTAACGGACAAATTTACGCTAACATTTACCAAAAGAATGGTGTAGCGATTATAAACCCAAAAAACGGCGCTGTGGTTGGTGTAATTGATTTTTCATCACTTAAGAAAAAGGTAGCCCAACACGATAAATTAGATGTTTTAAACGGTATTGCTTTCAATCCAAAAACCAAAACCATATTTGTAACAGGCAAACGTTGGGACAAGTTGTTTGAGGTTGAGATTGTTGAGAAATAATTCTCATTTCAGCAATTTCACCAACTCCGGTAATGGCTTAAAATATTAATTTTAATATTTTTAGTTTGAACTCATTTTTTATCAACTAACAATTATCATGTTTTATGGATGATATAATAGATATTTTTAAACAATCACAATTCAATTTAAAAGGTGAATTATAATAAAATTAGACTATATGGTGCAGGAGGGCATGCTCAAATTATTAAATCAATATTAATTCATAACGGAATTTCTGTCACAGATGTTTTTGATGACGATCCAGCTTTAAGTCATCACAATTTTGATAAGATAATTATAAGCACAAGGAAAGAGGTTAATGGTTTTCCGCATAAAGGCGATCCATTTATCATTGCTATAGGTGACAACAAGCAAAGATACCAGGTTTCAAAATTTTTAAAAAGTGAGTATTCAAAAGCCATACATGGCTCGGCAATTATAGACTCCAGTGTAAAAATTGGACAAGGTACAGTAGTTTATGCCGGTGCTGCTATTCAACCAAATACAACGGTTGGAAAACACGTTATAATTAATACGCTTGCAAGTGTAGACCACGATAATATTATTGAAGATTTCGTCCATATATCCCCTAATGCTACACTTTGTGGTTTAGTTGAAATTGGAGAAGGCACCCATGTTGGAGCTGGAGCTGTAATTATACCAGAAATTAAAGTGGGTAAATGGTGCGTTATTGGTGCTGGGGCTGTGATAATTAGAGATGTTCCGGATTTTTCTATTGTAGTTGGTAATCCTGGTAAAGTTATAAAAATGAATACGGATTTTTAAATTAAAGCGGTTAAACGAATTACTAAAAATTAAAAACGCACCTATTCGGTGCGTTTTTAATTTTTAGTAATTATGCTCTACATTTAAAATCTAACCGATATTTTTCCTCTTAAAAAGAAAGGGCTACCCGGTGTAAAATGAATTTCTTCAACGGCATCCGGTTCGTTAAACAATCGGCTTTCGGTTGCAAATTGGGTTTCGTTCCATTTGCTATCAAACAAATTCTCAACAATCAATCCGAAGGTCCAGTTTTTGAGGTTGTAATTCAAATTCATATCGGTTATAAAATAGCCATCGGCCACGATAGAATTGTCCTCGTTTGCAGGACGGTCTTTAATATACCTATAACTCAATCCACCCGAAAAATTACCAAAATCCCTAAAGCTTAAACCTCCCGAAGAAGTTAAATCTGGTGCTAACGGAATGTAGTTTTGCCCGCTAGGGTCATCGCTACTTCTGGCATAGGTATAATTTATATCGGTATTAAAAAATAGGCCATCGGTTACTTGGTAGCGCAAACCAAAATCTACCCCAAAGCGTTTGGTTTTCCCACTTGGTTCTACTATTCCGGCATCACCAACATAAACAAATTCCTGTTGTAAAAACAAACTCCACAACGCCGCATTAATTACCAATCGGTCAACGGGTTTCATAATTACTCCAAGGTCGGTTCCAAAAGCGGTTGGTAAAATTTTCTTGCCATTATTTGCCGTTACCACTCGGGTATCGTTGGAGTGGTAACCCAAACCGGTTTTAGCAAAAACTTGCAATTTAGGCGATGCTGCATAAATTACATTCAGTTTTGGACTAACCAAAAATTTATTTTCACTTTTATTGTCGTAGGTTGTGGTTAGTAAATTTTCGTAATCAAAATTAAAATAGTCAAATCGTAAACCCGGATTGAAGGTCCATTTGTTTTTTTTATAAGTTAAATGCGCAAATGTAAATCCGTTTAATTCATCAATATTTCCAAGCGCCAATCGTTCTAAAATAGTCTGCCTGTTTAACGTTCTTGATAATTGCACATCGTTTACATCATCATACCTAAAACCAACTCCTATTTCGTATTTTAATTGAGCATCGTGGTCGTCTAGATGGAACGTATGCTCGTAAGCTGTTTTCGCACCAATTATTGTTCGGTCTTCTTTTTGATGAATTTGATCGCCATTTACGGGGTCCTCTAAAAAGAAGGTGAAATTTGAAAACAATTCGAAATCATATTTTGAAAGATAAGCCGACGATTTTATTGAGGAATGCTCGTCCAGTTGCTTGTTGTGGTTTATCCAGAAATTACTTCGGCTCGTGTTTCCGCCTTCGGTATCGTCAATAGCTCCAAACCGACCAATCATTCCACTTTCCACAGCACGAACAGGAATTTGGCCTGAAGCATCCCATTTACTTTGAAAATGGGAAATGGCCATATTAAATTCTTGATCGGTATAATTATTGAAATTATAACGTCCCATAATATTAATACGATTGAAGTTTTGAGGCGACTCGAAAACGCCGTCGGATAGCATAAGTTCGGAAGCTATATAGGCCTTACTTTGTTCCTCATCAACAATTTTCAACATACTTAACGCACGTAAGGTATTGTATTGGCCAGCTTCAACCGAAACGACATTATCTTTAATGGTTCTTTTTGTATTAATATCAATATATCCAGCCGTGTTAAAATTGCCTTTATCTGCATAATAGGCACCTTTTGCAAAATCGATATTATCAATAGTTTCGGGGATTATAAAGTGCATATCGGCGTAGCCTTGACCGTGGGCGTGCGACACCATGTTTACAGGCATACCGTCCACATCAATGGCAATGTCTGTGCCGTGGTCAATATCAAAACCGCGTAAAAATATTTGTTCTGCTTTCCCGCCACCGGCGTGCTGACCAATAATCAATCCCGGGATTTTCCTCAAGATTTCCTGGGATGATTTTACAGGGCTTGTTTTTAAATCCACGTTAACAAAATTACTTAATACGTTTACTTTTGAAACGATTAAAACCTGATCTAAAGACGCAGATGATATTTTTAATGTGATATTAATTTCACTATTTAAATGTTTTTTAACAATAATGAGCTCTTGATTTTCGTAACCTAATTGATAAAAGTAAATGATATCGTTTTCCGAAATATCATCCAATTCAAAATAGCCCGAAACGTTTGTGTACGTATATGCGCCCGTGGTTTTATTGTAAACTCCAACGCCTTGCAAGGGTTTATTGTTTTCTTCGGATATAATAATACCGCTTAATTCGTGGGCTTTTGCACTGCTAAAAACAGCCAAAAGCATATAAAGAAATATATGTTTTTTCATTTTCTAATTTTTTAAATTGTGCAGCGCTTTAACGAATTGTTTAGATAAAACACGCGCAATTATTTATGTAATAACAGATTGAAATGTTTATGAAGAACAGCATATTATTCCGTTACATGATTGTAATGGACATTCTAAAAAAATGCTGTTAAGAATATTTTTGAGGAGGGATTTTGATTTTTATATAAAAAAGCTCCATTACTTTTTCTTTATAGGAATCTATGACTGTTGGTGATTTGGTTGCTATTAATTTTTTAATATTAAATTTTGAATAATAAAAATGTTTATCGATTTTAATATCGATAATATTAGGTATGTTGGTGTTTTTGGTGCTGTTATTCGCTTCTGATAAACCATCTAACAAATCAAGAATGTTATGCTCGTGATAACGGGTTGTTGATGATTTGTTTTTATAGTTTAGGTTTTCATTATGATGGTGAAATATTAAATTAGTTGGCATTTCCAAGGCATGAGAAATGCTGTGCAAAACATATTTAACCTCTTTGTGCAAAGGCGTAAATATATACAAAACGCTAATGGCAATGGCGGTAAACTTTATGATTTGTGATTTAACATTTTTCACTTTTTAATACGATATCATCTTTGTTTTAATACCTACGGAATTTTAACAATAGTGGTTTTACGTTTTTTATAATAATTCTAGCATAGTTTTCTCTAAATAATCTGAATACTCTTTAATGGTCGGCATGTTAAACACTTTAATAAGAGGCATTTCCATGTCCAACTCGTCATTTAGCCTTGATGTTATTTTAGCATTAAAACTTTGTAATGTTTCTTATCTACTTTCCCGTTTTTGGTTAGTAGCACGCCAACTAAAAACATAAACTTAGACAGTATCATATAACCTGGTAACCGTTTAATTAACTGCTTTTTCAGATTGTTCATTACCTATTTCTTGAATGATACGCTTTACTAAAACCTCATCAAAATTTTAGTTTATTGCCTCATAACTTTCACCTTGAGTTTTGTTTCCTAATCAAAAATCCCAAATGTACGGAAAACGAATATTTACTATTACTTTTCTTTTTAAATACATTATCTAGGGCACAAATCTCTAAACCATTATCAGTGTTTATATATAGCTACTTTATCGTTTAACTCAATATAATAAACACAAAATTGCTACGTTATTAAACAAAATTACTATCCATGTGCACACTATAAACACAGAAGGCGACCAAAGAACCCTTTTTGATGAACCCGATGTAAAGTCTGTTGCTGAAACATTGAATAATCACCTTAATTAATTCGTAAAAATTTGTTACTGCATAAACCAAAAGAATTAATCCCGAAAACAATACACATCTGGGTAATAAATATAAACGATGTAATACATAAAATCGACAATCTTAAACATGTTATTAATAAAGCTGAAAAAGAAAAAGCCTCAAATTTCCATTTTAAAAAAGATCAAAATAAATATATAATGTCGCGTGGTGCCTTACGTGTTTTAAGTGCTTGTTATTTGAATAGGAATGCCAAAGAAATTGAATTCGAATACGGTGAATACGGAAAACCTGAATACAATTTTGATTCAGATTTAAAATTCAACATTTCACATTCAGGGGATTTAATCGTGTTAAGTTTTGTAAAAGAATTTGATATTGGCGTAGACATTGAAAAGGTTAAAGCCGACTTTGATATATTTGAAATTGCTGCCAATTTTTTTTCAGACTTAGAAATTAAAACTCTAAAAAAAGTTCCCAAAGACAAACAGGTTGAATATTTTTATAGATGCTGGACACGGAAAGAATCTTTTATTAAAGCGAAAGCCATGGGACTTTCATTCCCGTTGGATTCGTTTTCAGTTTGCATCAATTCCGACAAAAAAACAGCCGTATTGGAAACGAAATGGGATATTAACGAAAAAGACACTTGGAGCCTTTTTACATTTTCCCCTCAGCCTAATTATATTGGTGCCGTTTCAATTCAAGGTAATATAAATGCTATTGAATATTTTAATTTTAACGATGGTTAGTCATAACTAAGCGATTTTTTAACGGCACTTTGTGTACATGGGCAATTACTAATGCCCTGTAAAAAGTCAATGCCAATAGTAACCACATGTGTCCCCGAATTATAACTCGCCAAATCGTTCATGGTTATTTGGTAGGCATAGGCAAAGTAAAACTGCCGTTTTTTAAATCCGGCCATAGGACCAACATTTAAGGGTTTTAAAAATTGGTCGTTAAGGAATCGATATGATAGTCCTGCCCAATAATAATCATCATTTTTATTGTATTTTCTGAATTTAAAATTCAAATCGGTTGCAGATCGCTTATCGCTGCTAAACATTTGATAAAAGACTGATGGCTCGTATTCCAAACCGCTTTTTTTAGGCCCTCGAAAGGTAAATCCCGAATAAACCTGATAGTTTGAAATAAGGTTTGGCTCTAATTTTCTAATGTCTTCATCAATGTTTTTGTCTAAAATATTATTGGCATTGAAACTTAAAAAGAAGCCTTTATATCTGTAGAGAGCACTTACATCGAAATTGTGATTTGATGTGCGCCTATCGTCTGTTATATTTGTAGGTGGAATTGGGTTTCCGCTTGAGTCATAATTTGTAAAATTATTAATGTCTATTCTAAAATTATTTAAATTATACGAAATACCAAACGATAAATATTGCTTCGAATAATAATCTAAAACCAAGTGATGGGCAAACGAAAATTTAGCACCTGTTTGTATTGTGTTTCCGTTTCTGTCGTTGTACAAAGACACTCCAATACCCGAACGATCGGCAATTCTAAAATCGGCATAAAGAGATTGGTTATCGGGCGCACCTTTTATGCCAACCCATTGGGTTAACCCGTTGGCCCTGATTTTTAGGTTATCGCCAATTCCAGCATAAGCAGGCGATATTACAAACTCGTTATCTGCTAAATATTGGGTAAACACTGGCAAATTCAATTCTTGACCATAACCATAAGTTACAGCAATAAAAAGAAGATATATGATTGATTTTTTCATTTTATAATTTTTTGAGGGTTTTATCTGTACAGTGTAAAATGGCCAACAAATTCTCGATCGTCCTTTGTATCATTAAGCTTAACTACATACCAGTAATCGCCCGTAGGAAGTTCTTTGCCATTGTATTTTCCATCCCATTTTTCGCCCACACGTAAGGTGGCTATTTTACGTCCGTATCTGTCAAAAATATCAAAGGTCATGTCTCTGTACTGATCGGTACAACCTGGACCCCATTCATCTAGATTTCCATCATTATTAGGCGTGAAGTAATTAGGAATACACACATCAACATACTCAAAATATCGTGTTACGCTGGCAACGCAACCATTGCTATCGGTTACCGTAACAGTGTAATCGCCAGATGCGTAAATTATAAAGGTATTCGTGCTTCCGTAAGACTCACCATTGAGTGTAAATTCGTAATCGCCTGTACCACCATTAGCTATGGCTACAATTTCGTTAAGTGCACCATCTTCTAATGTCAATGTTAGAGGATCATAAGCTGCAATATCAAACGTATCGGTTCTTTGGATACAGCCATTGGTATGCCTAACATCTATAAAATGATTTAATCCAGGTGGCACATCAATAAACACATTGCTGGTTTGATAAGCCCCTCCGTTAAGTGAATAATCCAAATCTGATGGATTAACACTCGCATCAACAGTAACCGTTACCGTATTGGTTGATAAATTATTAGTACAACCAAAATCTACTGCAACCATAGGGTCTATTAATACTGATGGTGGGAATGTGATGTTCCATTCCGATTCGCAACCTTGTGCATCACGAACATAAACCACGTGATCACCTCCGGCCAATCCTGTAAAATCAAATTGAGTTTGTGTTAAGGTCCCCGTTGTGTAGGTGCCATTAATATCATCTAAACTCACGCTATAGGGTAAAGTTCCTCCAGAAATATCAATACTAAACTCGCCATCTAAATCGCCAGTACACACCTCAGGAATAATGGAGTTTGGCACAATGGTTAGCATCACTGGGATAGGTTCGTTCACTGTAAAATCTAAAATTACATAACAGCCTAATTCATCTTGAGCAATCGCTTGGTAAGTTCCCGGTGCTAAATCTTCAAATCTAGGAGATTCAAAAAACTGATTCAATTGCGGTGATATCGCATATTTTATAATGCCTGTTCCGCCTGAAGCTGCAATTTCCATGATACCATCATTACTTCCGGTACAAGTTACATCGGTTACCGTAAAGCTAGCAACTAAAGGTGCTGCTGGTTCTGTGATGGTAGTTTGGGCACTTACTGTTAAGCAATCGCCACTTTCAACCTCAACTTGATAGGTTCCGGTTGGTAAATCGGTAAATACTCCCGGACTGCTTTGTACCGGTACCGGTGTAATATCGGTTCCCGTAGCATCTTGCAAGGTATACACATAACTTCCCAAACCGCCTTCAGCCGTCGCAATTATAACACCTGTATTGTCGCCAGCACAGTTAATTGTGGCATTAGCAGTATCAAGATTCACCACCAATGTTGGTAGTGGGTCAATGGTTATTTCGTTCGACACATTAGCCACACAGCCGTTGGCATCTCTAACATAATATTGATAGGTTCCCGGTGTTGCACCATTAATAGTTATCGATGAAGCAAAGGTGCCTAAAACTGTTGCAAAAGTAGCGTCGTTACTATACTCATAGTTTCCGGTACCTCCCGTTGCGCTTAAGGTCAATGAGGCATCGGTTGTACATGTGGTGGTCGTTGCTGCCACTAAATTGGATTGTATTACTGTGGGTTCGGTGATAACGATATCAGCGGACGTGAATGTACAATTATAAGCATCGGTAACTTCAACATTATAAGTACCGGCAACCAATCCGTTGAATACATTTGACGATTGTGGCCCAGAAGTACTTACCGTTGGAGCAATCATATTTAATGTATATGAATAATTACCTCCTTGTCCGCCACTTACGGCACTCACGGTTATCGTTCCATTTGAATCTCCGAAACAAGATAATACCGGTGCGTTTGCGGTTGCCGTTGCAGTGATTGGAGGTGGAACAACTAAGGATACACTATTGGACACTATACAGCCTCCAGCATCTCTTACATTAACCGTATAATTACCGGCTGATAAATTGTTAAACGTTCCGTTTGAAGAATATGCCACTGTTGCAGCTCCTGTTAATTCGTATTCGTAAGTGCCCCAACCACCGCTTGCAGTTGCTGTGATTGTGCCACTGTTATCATCACAGGTTACGTTGGATGTTTCCGAAGCAGATAAGCTTAAAGCTGCCGCTGGAGAATTTATTATAACACTTGCTGAAGCAGTACAGAATGGACTATCGGTTTCTGTAATTTCTACAGTATAACTTCCCGCTGCCATACCGGTAACGCTTATTGGGTTTGTTGACGTATTGGCAGGTATGTTTGTAAAAGCAGGAACGGGTACACCAAAGCTATCCAATACAGTATAGGTATAGTTCCCTGAATATCCATTTACAAGCAATTCAAAGGCGCCTGAGTTATCACCAAAACAGGTTACCGGAGCTGTTGGGGTTAAGGCTATTGTCGCCGTATCATAAGGTGCCACGCTGTAAGCAGCTGTTGTAATATAGCATCCGGTGGTTGTATCGATAATCTCAAAATAATAATCACCCGGAGATGTAATAGGGAATGTATTGGATACTTGAGCAACTCCACTTGGCAATAATCGGTATTCAAAATTACCTGAGCCTCCGGTGGCATTAATGGTAACCGTACCAGCTCCATTACAATCCACTGGTGTACCTGTAAATGTACTGGTTATAGGTATTAACGGGTTTATAACTACCGATCCCGTAGTATCGCAACCGTTATTGTCTCTTACATAAAATGTAATGTTTTGTATGGCACTTGTATCTACAATCTCAAAGGTGTTAGAACTTAAATAATTGGTTCCATCAATACTATAGGTATAAGGAGCAGTACCACCCATTGCTGTTATGGTAAGCGTAGATGGATTCACTGAATTATCTGCTGCACAAGCATAAGCTACAGCGCTTCCCGAAGCATTCAATACTGGAGGTTCTGCTATTGTAATATCCTGTGTATTTGTACAACCTCTACCTGAGTTGACTTCAACCGTGTAAGTTCCCGCTGTCAGACCCGTAAATACATTAGAATTTTGTACCGCTGTTGTCGTAGGGCCAGCAATTATTTGATAGGTGTAAACCGGATTGTCGTTGGTAGGCGATAAATTTACCTGAAAAAGACCATCACTTCCACCATTACAAGTAACATCGGTTACAGTAGGCGCATCAAAAGTTACAGGTGTTGCAGCATCTAAACTAGTAGTTGCAGTATTGGTACAACCCGTAACCGTATCTGTAATGGTAATGGTATAGGTTCCCGCTGGCACCCCAGTAAACGTATTGCCAACAAGCACAATGGTAGTAGGGCTTGGGCTAATACTGTAGGTGTAGCTGCCACTACCACCGGCACCAGTTACAGTAATTTCGCCATCGTCGATAGCACAGGTAGGTAAGGCCGTTATAGCTGTTGATATACCAAGGGGTGCTTCAATATCTACAGTTACCAAATTACCACAACCATTGGCATCTCTAACTTCAACAGTATGCGAACCAGAAGATAATCCAGTTATGGTAAAAGGTGCAGTACGTACTTGAAATGCCCCACCATCAATACTAAAGCTATAGGGAGCTACGCCCGATGCTGTTAATGCCACATCAATTTCAAAGTTACCTTCTGTTGCCGTACAGGCATTGCTGTTTACTGCCGAAATTACAGGTTCAGGATCCGTAGGCATAACTAAAGCGCTAGTCGATCTGATACAACCATAAGCATCAATAACATGTACGTAATAAGTACCGGCATTTACATTAAAAGTACTAGCCGATGCCCACGACGGATCTGTTGCTAATGGTGGTGCTGCTGATGTTGTAATTTGATACAGATACGGTGCCGTACCATGAGTTGCAATCGCACTAATGACACCTGAATTTGGATTACAATTTGCATTGGTATCTACAGATGCGGTAATATCCAAATCGACTGCAGATTCATTAATTTCAAAAATTGTTGAAGCCGTTTCACAGCCATTAAATGCCCCCGTTCCGTTTTCGGTAAAAACAATATAATACTGCCCTATAGATAATGTTCCGGGAGTTGGTGTTGTAACGGTTTCTGCTACACCGAAAGTTACTGGTACATTGGTTGGACCATCTATAAGCACATTGGTATAAGCCCTGTAAATAGCATAATCAACTGAAGTTGTTGTACTGTCAAAATTATCAATTGTAAAAGTAACACTACCATTATCTTCCCCTAAACAAACCACATTATTTGGAATAACCGATGATGTTAGAGTTGATGCGGGATCAATTGCTGTATCTGCAGATTTCACATAATAACAGTCCGTTACCAAATCGTGAACCACAAAGGTGTAAACAACACCCGGTGTTAAGTTGGTAAAAGTTCTTGTATCGCCTCCCGGTACATCTGGTGGTAAATAAGAAGCAGGTAAGGCGTATGGCGACGAATTAAATTCCAAAATAGCAAACTCGTAACTACCACTACCCACTACAGAAATAGCCTGTACAACAGCAGTACCGCCAGAAGTACAATCGGGTACAACGGTGGCCACGTCTATGAATAAATCTGATGGTGGCGATGCGATTACAATTTGCTGCGATAAGCTACAGCCATTGGCATCAACAACGTTGATGGTATATGTACCAAAGTTGATGATATTAAAAGTATGATCCTCATTGGAAACCGCTGAATAAGGGTTGCCTGGAATAACATCGCCAAAATTATTTGTTATATAATAAGTAAACGGCGCTGTTCCGCCAGTAACATTTTCAACCGTAATAGACCCTAAACTAGAACCACCTGGGTTGTTACATGTAATATCCACTTTAGATAAATCGAAAGCAATGGGATTTGGTTCTGAAATTGTAACCGTTTCAATGTCCGTACAAGAATTGGCATCGGTTAAAGTAACCGTGTAATCGCCTGAAGGTAAACTGCTTGTTTGAGTTCCGTAATCTGTTCCTGTGGTATTATTGAACACATTAATGGTAAAAGGTGGTGTGCCCACTGAATTATTAATTACAACATCAATAGATCCGCTGGAATCGCCATAACATAAAGGCTCTGTTGGGGTTAACGAAGTAATTTCAGGTAACGAAATAGCATTAACTGTCTCTACCGCCGAAAATGCGGTACAGCCTTGAGCATCGGTCACTCTAAATTGATAGGTTCCATCTGTATTAGCATTGTAATTAAATGGCGAACCTGTGGCACCTAAAGACGTATATGCACCCCCGTTAAATGAAACGGCGTAGGTATAAGGTGCATAACCTCCAGAGAAAGTACCCGTGATTTGAGCATCTGGTGAAGCTGTACAGTCCAATCCCTTATTTAGAACCGTATTTAAATTTAACTGAGCCGCTATAATTTGTGCCGGTAAAACAACATCACAACCATAAGCATCCCTAACCGTAATCACATAGGAATCAGGTGTTAAATTAGTAAAGGTATTCGAGTTCACAAAGGCACTACCGTTAATACTATATTGATAAGGTGCTTGTCCTCCCGAAGCAGCAACCTCAAGACTGGCACCAGAAGTACTGTTATAACAAAGATTCGAGGTTGTGGCTATACTTGCGGTTGGCGCTACATAAGGATTTAAAACAAATGTTGTGGTAGCTACACATCCATTTACATCAGTTACAGTAGCCGTATAAGTGCCTGTTTGCGTTAAACCTAAAAACACGCCCCCTCCAGCAGTTGGTGCAGAAGTGGCATCGGGTTGGGTTACCGCAAAGGTGTTTCCGCCCCAACCTCCTGTTGAGGTTAAGCGCACACTACCATCCTCACTACATGTAATGGGCGATGTATCTGCCGATAATGTTAATGCAGCACTTGGGCTTCCTACCGTTGCCGATGCCGTAGCCGTACAATTAGTATCATTGTCGGTAATAACAATGTTGTAAGTACCCGCACTAAGACCTGTTAGGTTGATTGGAGACGACCCCACCTGAGATGCCCCACCGTTAATGGTATAATTAAAATTCGATGTACCCGATACGTTATATTGTACCGCGCCGTCGGTTCCTCCAAAACAGCTAACATCACTGGTGGTTTGGGCAACGACACTTAAAGGTGGTAAATCGTTGATGGTATAGTTTTCGGAATAAACACAATCATTAGCATCCCTTACTTGAAAGGTATAAGTGCCTGGTGCTAATCCTGAAAACACATTAGAAGATTGATATGCTGTTGCCGAAACTGCAGGTGCTATTATTTGATATTCTAAAGGTAAGGTTCCCCCTGTGGTTCCTGTAATGGTCACATCTGTTGTAATTGTAGGACAACTTAATGCTGTATTGCTAAAGGTTAAATCGGTTGGCGGATTTAACGGATCGATAGTTATTGGTGCTGTAACAAATGTACAGTTATTGGCATCTTGAATGGTTACTGTGTAAGTCCCATCAGTCAATCCAGAAAAAGTGGTTCCTGCTTGAAAGGTAAAGCCATCAAGACTATACATGTACGGTGGGTTGCCTCCAGAAACTCCAGAAACCGTAATCGCCCCATCAGTTGTACAAGTATATGGTGTTGTCAAGGTTGCCGTTCCTGAAATAGCTGTTGCTGATATAATGGTAATAGCTTGTGGTGTTGATAAACATACATCTGTTCCGAAAGTATATTCTACAACAACATCATAATTTCCTGCCGAAAGTCCTGTGAAAATTGGCGAGTTAAAAAACGTCGTGCCATTATCTATACTGTAACGTAAACTATTTCCGTTTGGATTGGTTACGTTAATATCTATTGAACCAGAATTCAAATCATCTGCACACAAAATATCCGTTTTTGTCACGTTAAAATCTGGAGCCGGAATCGTATCAACAATTATTGAAGTATCTGTGGAACAGTTGTTGGAATCTACAACCGTAATGTTATAAACACCTGCACTTGTTACCGGAATTATGGGTGTTGTTTGAAAGACCGTCGTGCTGTTTACAAAATAAAAATATGGTGGTGTGCCACCTACTGGATAAACCGTTATTTCACCGTCGGTACAAGTTAATGGTTGCGTTATTGCTGCCGTCGCTTCCAATAACGGTGGATTTATAATTTCAATATCATCAGAAAATGTACAACCATCTTCAGTAGATATGTTAACGGTGTAAATTCCCGGGTTTAGGTTTGAAAAGGTATAGTTATCATCATTGATAGGCCCTACACTATTCACTAAAGTAGCACCATCATAAATTGAAAAGAAATATTGCGGACGCACATCATTTGCGGCCAAAACCACGCTACCCAATTCGCCATTACAATAAGGTTGGTTAATAATGGTGGAAACCGTAAAATCGCGTTCGCGGATTTGAACATCCGGTACAGTAAAAATACACGGATTTGGAGATACACCAATCTGTCTTATATAAACCGAATAGATATTTGGGGTGCTAATTGAAAAGGTATTACTGGCTTGGTAATTAGTTCCATCAATACTATACTCATAGCCACTAGGCACACCACCTACAACAATCTCTCCCGGTGTGGAACAAAAAATATCTCTAGACGATACCGTTGGAACCAATAAATTGGTATACACATTAAAATAAAATTGATTGAAACAACCACCAGTATAATTTAAGGTTAATCGGTATTGGCCAGCTGTATCTATAAGATAATTTGGTCCAGTAGCAACTTGATTCCAAGTACACCCTACGTCTTCGTTAGCACAATCTTGATCTACAACTGCGGCACAACTCGATTCATCCAATTTTTCCCAAATTATTGAAGAAGTGTCGGTAATATTGGTTTGAATATCTCGCGTATCCCCTGCCCCACATAAAAAGAAATTGGGTAGCTCTTTACCGTCATTCGGACAAACAACGACTTGATCTGCAAATGGAATTAATGGGTTTGTTACACCCGCTCCAAAAGTAATCACTTCAAATTCTTGATCGATTGATTGACAAGGTGCGGTCGCCGTATTTTGTACATAATATGTTCCTGTAGTAGTAACGGTTATCGATTGGGTTGTGCCAATAACAGGTGTTCCGGATGGGCTTGTAGACCACGAATACGAATCGTATCCATCACCGGCCGTTAACACTGTACTTGCTCCACATAGTATAACCTCCTCAGAAAACACACAGTCAATATCAGCTAAAAAATTGGTAGCCGAAGTGTTTAACAAACAACCTGCATTAGTGTTATAACTAGGATCATCGGATATGGTAAAAGTTGGATTTAACGTTCCGTTGTATGTTGCAAATGCCTGATTACTAATAATATTATCGCAAGCATCATTTAATAAGCTACAGGTTTGAACAACGGTTACTTTAAAACGAATTTCCTGTACAGGGTCATTTACTTCTACAACCGAGTTATCAACTTCAAAAATGATTTCTCTAGTAGCTGGATTGTAACTTTGTACGGTTACCCCTGGAGGCAACATTCCTAAATCTGCAGGATAATTAAAAACAACATTTATAGGAAGTATATCTCTAATTATAAGACTTGTAGCATTATCATTTCCTGTATTCTGAAAACCAATAACATAATTTAACTCATCACCCAAACTTACCATTTGACCTCCGATATCATTCCCTAAAGCGTCCTCAACTATTTTAGTGAGTACTATGTTTGGTTCAATTATATCGACTGCTAAAGCATAGAAATAAGGAAAATAAGTATCGCCGCTAGTTTCTAATCGAACCGTTGCGGAAGTTGCATCGTTAGCAATAACGGTGTTTCCTGGATTAGGAACCACCATAACACCCGTATCAAAACCTAGGGTATTGGTACTATTTGGGTTTCTATTATTTACAGGAGTTGCATTTAATTGTGTAACCGAACTATTAAAAAAATTGGTAGCAGGCCTATCTGCAGTTGAAAGATTTACACCGTTAAGCAATAATTGATCGCCCACAATTGGACTATCGCCCTCTAAAGCTGCAAATGCAAAATTTGCTCTAACTGGTGTTGGAGCGGGAACGGTTCTAAAACCAGAAACAGGAACATTTAAATTCGGATTTCCTCCAGCAACACTTATTGAGCTAAAACCATCAAAACTGGTAATTGATTTACCGGGCAATGTTGGGTTTTCGTAAACTATAAATAATGACCATCCTGCTGAATGTCCTGTTCCATTATAAGGTCTGTCTGAAGCAGTACGACCTTCCGCACTCGACACATTGGCAACGGTATAAGTACCTATATTTGTAGCTAGACCATTAACGATACTAGTAACATCTGCATAACAAGCATACGGAAAGCTGTTGCCACCGTCCACAGAACTACCGTTGGCATCAAAAATAATATTTCCAACAATATCGTTATAGCCGCCTGTTGGCCCCTTAAATTTTACATTTGTAATTGGTTCTGAACCACTGTTTACAGCACTCCAATATAGCCCAGCATGGATAATGTTATAACAATTAGGATCTGGGATTACTAAATCTGCACTAGAGGAACTAAATGTAGATGCATCTCCATCAATATCGATATATCGCATATTAACCCTATGGTTGTATGTAGAGTTGTTGTTAAACGCATTGTTGCTTGGCCCCAAAATATTATTACCAATCAATACTATATCACCCTTTATATCTTGGTTAAACCTAGTGGTAAATGGTACATAGTTTTGAGAAAAAGCCTGTAAACTTATAAAAAGGAATAAAGCAAAAAGTCCAATGTTAACATAAGTAGTTTTTTTCATGGTCGATTATTTTAGCATTTCAATTTTATTTGGGGCTATAAAAAAGAAATATTATTAGCTATTATTGAATCATTAAAGTAAGCACAATATTACTAAAAATGCATTTCATCTATATTTAATGATTTTAAACGGGATAAATATCGTTAAAAATATTTAAACCATAGGCATTAAACACAATAAATTATGTCTTTAATCGTTGAATTGCTCCTTTAAACTTAAATAATTTGTTTTTTTGTAATACTTTTTATATGAATTATTTCGTAAATGACTTTCAAGTTTTTAAATATCATCTATATCAATTCAATAATAATAGTAAAAAACACTAGTTATTAATATATAGAAATACCTTATAGATCTATATAAATCCCAACAAGATTTGTATAGATATTATATGATAATAGCTGTTTTCTTTTTATTTAATTTTCAACTTTAACCATCGACATATTGTGGTTATATGGTTGACTTCCTTTTAAAGACATGGCGTTTCTAGCTGATTCAATATCGTTAAACTTTTGATAATAAATGTAGTACTTACTCGTATTAACATCAAAGAAGAAATCAATATTTGCCTGTCCCGCTGCAACTGCCTTTCTTAAAAATTCATCTCTTTTTGCCACATCACTATGTACACCAATTACAACATAAAATCCGCTATCGGTATTTTTAACATCCTTAACAATTTGTATACTGTTACTGTGCTCTTCTCCAGAGTTAAAATCTTCTGGAGTTAATGGTTCTGAGGCCACCTGTGTAAACTGTTTAATTTGGTTTAATGCCGCTCTGTCTTTTAAATACCGATCTTCTTCGTTGTCGTAAGCCGCACGTTTAATTCTTCTTTTTCTTTCTATTTCCGTGGCAACTTTAATCGTTTCTAAAGTAGACAATAAGCTTTCCTTGGTATCCAGAGCTTGCTTTTGTTCTGTTTTTAAATCTTGAATGGCTTTAAAGTAAAAGGCATTGGTTTCATCATTCTTATCATTGACGGTTTTAAGCCTTTCGTTATATAAAATCTCCAACTGTGCAATTTGTTGATTTTGAGATTCGATTACATTATCAATCTCATCCTTTAAAGATTCTAATTTTGCGTTCTCTGCCGATATGCTTTTAAATGGTTTTGGCGCTTTATAAATACCTCGTTCACTTAAATCATTTTCTTCTTTTAAATCTTTAAGATCTTGATTTTTACTATCAACCGTTGCGCCCAAGCGCGTTAATAATTCCTGTTGCTCTAATTTTGAAGCCTGGGTTAATTCAGCAAGGCTTTGCATGGCTAAAGCCTCCTTATCATTGGCCGTAGGAACCATAACACCGTTTAATTGTACTGTATCTATTTTTTGTGCAGCTTCTAATATTTCCGGTTCTTCAACTTTTTCTTCGGCTTCAACTGGGGCATTATTCTCCGCCTCTAATCTTGCATTTTCTTCGGCTTGTGCTATTTTAGCCTGTTCTTCTGCTTCAGCCTTTGCTTTAGCTTCGGCTGCTAATTTTGCTTTAGCCTCTTCCTCTAATTTTAATCGGGTAGCTTCTTCTGCCTTAAGTCTATTGGCCTCTTCCAATTTCAATCGTTCTTCATTGGCCTTGTCCTGTGCCTCGATTTCAGCTTTTTCACCTAATGCATTTACGTCATCATCCGTTAATACTTGTACCTCCGGCTCTGTTTTTGTCTGTCTTTGTTCGGCTGCCAGTTTTCTTTCTTCAGCTCTAGCTGTTGCTGCTAATCGCCTTGCTTCTATTCTGGCTTGTGCTTCTTCTTTAGCTATACGTCTTTCTTCTGCACTCATTTTTGGAGTTGTGCTGTTTTTAGCCAATACTTTACGCTTCTTTTTTGTAGATAAGAGCGCTTGCTCCTCATCATCACCGCTATAATTATAACGTTCTTTGTTTTTGAATTTGTACGCCAAGGTTATTTCATGTGAATTACCAAACGCTGACACATCGCCTATGGCTTTTTCATAATTATATTCTACAGCGATTTGAGAGGTGATATTTAACCCTAATCCGCCTGAAACCCCATAAAAACTATTATAACCTGCTTGCGCCCAAATTCCTTTGGGAACGGTTAGCATAACAAGTCCTGAAATGATAGTTTGATCTTTTTTAAATTCGGAACGCAATAATCCTGAAAATTTACTTTCATCAAAAAAACCACGGCTATTCATATAACCCGTGTACATAATATGCCCCTGAACACTTTGTTCTGGGTTGTCTTCCATCATTTCTGAGGTTAGTAAATTATAGGAAACCGCATGTTTAATGGAAACACCAAAATCGACAAACGCCGTACCGTAATTTATACCCGGATTTATGGTTATTATTGAGTTTGATGGTATGTTTTCTAAAGATGGATCGGGAAAGTTTGTATTAACCCTACCCTCGTTTATACCACTTTTGTAAAAGCCAAGATTTACCCCGAAGGTTAAATTGCTATCGGTATTTAGTGCCGCATTGTAGGCAAAGTTCAAAAGGCCTCCAAAGGTGGTTAACAC
The DNA here is from genome assembly GCF_032814565.1 of Hwangdonia lutea. Taxonomy (GTDB): domain Bacteria; phylum Bacteroidota; class Bacteroidia; order Flavobacteriales; family Flavobacteriaceae; genus Hwangdonia; species Hwangdonia lutea. Next base: position 3,412,435 of record NZ_CP136521.1, on the reverse strand, counting down.
ACCATAGTCTTGCTGAAACACACCAACACCAATACCCATATTTTCCCGAAATCTGCCAGAATAACTGGCTAAATAGGTTAACGGCGCATCATCAAATTGAACCCATTGTCTTTTGTTGTAAAAGGTTATATATTTATTTTGTTCTCTTACAAAACTAAAGGTTGGATTGATGGTGTATTTATTGAATTTCAAAGAATTTCGAGTGGGCACGTCAAACGCGACAACACCATCGTCTTGGGCATAAGCCAGAGGAGCTATGCAAAAAAACAAAACGATATGTAATAGAAGTTTTTTCACACTATTTAACAACTGTTATCGAGCCTTTTTTAGTTTTATTATCTGAAGTAGTTATCACGTAGTAATACACCGGATTTACACTTTTAAAATCCAACTGACTTTCTGGCCAATTGTTTAAATAATTGTTCGTTTGAAGTATAATTTTCCCTTGTGCGCTCATTATGGTTACCGTAGCATTTGAGCCATTTACATACTCTTGCGGAATAACCCAAGTGTCGTTAATACCATCGCCATTGGGGCTTATTAAATTAGGAATATCGGAAACATTGGGAAAGGCTGTTTGAACGGAAAATTGAAACTCTTTGGTGCTATCACAACCTGCGGTTTGGGTAATTTCAACCTTATAATCTCCAGTTTTAGTGGCTTCGTAACTATTGGCGGTAGCACCTGCAATTAACGTATCGTTAAAATACCATTTAAACTCGGGTGAACTAGCTGTTGTGGTTACTGTTGCCGTTAAGGTTTCGCCATCTTCAATCATATTCACTTCCGTAACATCTATTTCACTTGTAAAACCAATTCCGTCTAAATCTATAGAGGCACTCGTGCTACAATCGCCTAAATCAATATCCACTGAAAATTTGCCAGTTTCATTGGTTACATACATTTGATTTGTAGCTCCAGATATTTCAACACCATCTTTATACCACTGGTAACTCTCCCCATTTATGGCACTTAAGGTAGTAGAGCCTTGACTGGCACAATACGGATTGCCTAAACTCGAATTAATGGAAGATGTACCGTTTGTGGTGGATTCGCTTACCGTAACTCGATTTGAAAACGAATTGGACGTGCAGGACCCGTAATTGGTTTCGGCAAAATAAGTTCCCGGTTCACTAACCGACAGTGTATTGCCAGAAGCGACAAAAACCGAAGTGGTTTGACTGGTTTCTTTATACCAGTTAAACGTGAGCGATGGGTATTGCAAGGGCGAATCGTTGTCGCCAGTTCCCGGATTATCAATAGTTAACAAATAACTGCCACCAGAACAATAAACGCCCGTTTCGATTAAATTATTGATTGAAAACGGTGTGTCTTGAATTTTATAATAAGCAGGAAAAGACACAGACCCCGTACTTGTAGCGACTGGTGCTGTGCTTTTAACTCTAACTTTATAGGATTGGCCAGCGGTGTCGGTGGGCAACGAAAAACTTAAGGTTGCTGGCGATGTTGTAATCGCGCCTTGAGCAGATGTGTAAACTACGGTAGCGTTTGAAAATGCTCCTGATGCATCAGAAAGTTCGATTATAAATTGATTGGTTGAACCTACATTGGCTTCCGGTGAAAAAGCAAATGTTATATTATAGGTATTAAATGAAGCGCTTGCACATGCTTGACTAAAACCTAAACTTGGCGTACTAATAACTATTTGCGCAGCAATAGTTTTTGGTATTGAAAGCATAAAAAAGACAACTATGTAGGTAATAGTAAAATTCTTCATTTGACATTATTTTGCTAGAAGAGAAACAATCATTTTTGGGGCTTTAGAATTTAATTTAACTGCTTTTTAATTTATGGCTATCAAAACAATACAGTTTTAAATTCTATCGAATTAATGATTACATAAACTTCTAATTGTCTATGCGGTTTATAGCTGGATCTACTTCATTTGAAGCAATTATTTTATTTATTCTCAATCTATAATCTGGACGTCGTTTGTTGTTTAAATCAATAAAAGTTTCGGAGTTATCTCCTTTGGAATACACATTGAAAAAAGCAGAATTACCGTACCAGTTTTCCAAATCTTCATTATTCATATTGTTTTCAACAAAAATATTTCCATTGCAATTATTGAAATACATATCGGTAAATTTGATTTTTTCCAAATTTTCTTGATTCACCTTAATTTTATCTTCAAATAAAACTGCTGGGTTGAAACCGGAAATAACGCTTTTATTCATTTCGAGCGATGCATTGTGACCAACATATACGGCCTCTTTTACCAAACCTTGCTCAATAGCAGATGTTAAATCGTCGCTATCTGTTATTAAGGTCAAGTTTTTTGCCACAACAGTGGTTCCTTTTTTAGAAAAATCGATTTCTTCTTTATTATCGTAAGAATTAATCATTAAACATCTCGCTCCGGCACTGTTTGACACGTAAGGCGACCTAATGGCCAAAGAGTTTGAGAGCATGCACTGTGCGCCAAAATTAAACTTAAAGTCGTTACTGTTTGTTTTGTATGAAACAGCTTTATGCAAGTAGGTTTCACCACCTAAAATTTCAAACGAGTTACCAGCGCAATGGCTTATCATTATATTTTCCAAAACGGTTTCATTACCAACACTGGCTAGTAAAAGTCCATTAAAATATCCGGCGTTTTTAATTCGTTTTCCGGCATATTCAATTCTTACATACCTTAAAATCCCAGAATTACTTGCTAAGTTTTCACCGCCATAATTTGAATTTGCATAGGTTGTTGCATCAAGTTTTGGGTAATATGAAGCTACCGAGCCGCTTCCAAATTTTGTAGTTGGCGCATCGCCGAGAATAATAATACCTCCCCAATCTCCCGCTCTTTTAACACTTCTGTTAGAAGTGAAAATAATAGGATCTGTTTCTATACCATCGGCAATTATTTTTGCTCCTTTGGTTATAGTTAGGGATGCTTTAGATTGATAATCACCAATTATTACCGTTCCCGGTTCTATGGTTAGTGTCGCATTGTTTGTAATAAAAACACTACCAGAAAGCAAGTATACATTACGTTTAGTCAACTTGGTGTCTTCCGTAATATTTCCCGCTAGTATTTGGTTTGGCTCTCCGTAATTTTGTGATTTGGGATTAAACTCCGTCCAATTGTATAACCAATTATCGGCACCTATTATTCCCTTTTCTTGTTGCCCAAAAACATTGCCCGTAATTAAAAGACAGATGCAAAGCGTTTGAATAAAGTTTTTCATAATTAATATTTTATATTGAAAAAACAAATAAGATTTATTATTATATAACGCTCAAATATATAATAAAAAATCCATGAAATACCAATTTTCACGATAAAATACACAAAATAATATATTTTATTTATTGTTTTATCGATGAAATGCACATTTATTGGATTCAAAATATTATATAAATTTAGCTTTTTTGCATAAAAAAAGGAATAAAAAAATATGGTTTACTCCTATTCTTTTATTCCTAAATTTTAAAATAAATTTAAAAACCAACTAACAACCTTTGATATTAGTTGTTAATGAAACTCACTATATTCATGTAAGGATTTCATGGTTTCTTCATAAAACAAAATAGCGGCAACTAAGTTTGTTGTATCCGAATAAGGCAAAATACGCCTCTGAAATTCTCCATTTGTTTCTAAAAAGCTTTTCGTGGCTTCAAATTGATCGTCCAATGCCGATCGGTTGTCTTTATCGTTTGGAATACCTAAAGTAGTCATGGTTACTCCTGGCTTCGTCGCAAATGCAATATAAGGTAACAATTTAACAAGACTCTCAATACGCTCGACGTATAAGTCCAGCAATTGTCCTTTTTGCATGCGGTCAAGATCTTCTTTAGTATGATACTTTTTTATAGAAACCTTATCGCTTATAATGCTTTTTGGAGCCTTATTTTTCTGAGCAAAACCAAGGCCTGTAACGAGAAAAAAGCTAAAGCTTATTAAAATAATTCTTATTTTCATGTCGAAGATTTAGGGGTTTAAACCACAAATTTATGTAATTAATCGTAAAAAACAAGCATTTTATCGATTTTTTAATAATATTTTTTTATTCTTAAGATATTATATGATTTAAACCAGCTCGAAAAATTAGTTAATCTTTGGTAATTGCTTGAAAGCAAAACTGATACTGAGCTAACCTTTATTTAAACTATTTTTTTTGGAAAGATTTTTTTCTATAATAGGCAAGCATAGCCACAATAATAACCAAAGCCGTTAAAACATAAATAAATTTTGGAATTGGTAAGGGGTCGCCAGCGGCATAACTGTGTAATCCGGATAGATAATAGTTTACGCCAAAAGAAGTCATTATTATAGAACCAAAGGCAAAAACGCTGGCCGTATTGAGCACATAATTGCTTTTTAAGTTCGGTATCAATCGCAGGTGCAAAACAATAGCATATACTATAATACTAATTAAAGCCCAAGTCTCTTTGGGGTCCCACGCCCAATATCGTCCCCAAGATTCGTTGGCCCAAATTCCGCCTAAAAACGTACCCACTGCTAGCACGAATAACCCGATCGTCATTGATATTTCATTAATATAAGTGAGTTCTTTTATACGAATGTCTATTTCTTTTTCAGATTTTTTAGTTTTAAAAATCATGAGTAAAAGTGCCATAAACCCTAATATTGCCGAAAGTGCCAATGGTGCATAACTACTTACAATTGTGGCCACATGAACTTTTAGCCACACCGATTTTAACACAGGCATTAAGTTGGTTATTTCCGGACTTAGCCAATCCAAATAGCTAACAAACAACAAAGCACCAGAAAACAAAGTGGAAAGCGGTAGCGAAAAATCTGATTTCCTAAAGGTTAACAATCCACAAAGTAAAAGCACCCAAGCCACAAAAACCAACATTTCATAACCATTACTCCAAGGGGCGTGTTGCGCCACGTACCATCTTAAAATAATGTTGCCCGTAAACATAATAAAACTGATAAGTGTTATGATTACAAGGCCATTCCAAAAAATTTCCAATATTTTATTCTTTGTAAATATTTTAGAAATAGCTATTAGCAATAATAGCCCCCCTAAAACAAAATAGGCTTGAAATAGCCAAAAATTAAGATTGAGTTGATTGTACCATAGTTCGGCTTCTACCCTTTTACGATTTGGAATTATTTCTTCTCCCAATACATCCTGGAAGGTTTTAATATATTCCAATTTCTCACTGGCATCTACCCATTTTTTTTCGTTGACATCTTTAAAGTATTGAGGAATAATATGTTGGGCAAATTGAGCATCTTCTCTTGGAAAATCCTGAAAATGATGCGTTTGACTCTGCCATGTATTATTCGCATCGTTGCTGTTTGGGAAGATTTTTAAATAATTACCAGAAAATACATTGAACAAAATATTGAAGCGTTCATCAACCTTTAAGACTTCTTTATCAAATTCGTTTCGTTCTGCTGGTTTTTTGATATTGGCAGTTTCAACAGCATCAGATAAGATATATTTGCCTTTATCGTCCAATAAGTCAGTAAAGGCTACTAAATCATCTTCACTAATTTCTAAATCTGAAAAAAGCACGCCTCCTTTTTTTGCATCAACTTTAATAAGTGGAACAAATTGCCAAATATTTGATGCCGATTGCATAGCCAGAAAAGCTTGATTGGCTGAATATCGAACACTTTCCCCTTGCTCAGAAAATATAAAATATGGTTTGCGCGATAGTTTTCTTAAAAATTCCGACGCCAAGGTGTTCATAGGTTTTATTCGGCCATCTAAATCTTGAACCATAAGTCTGCCAAACATATCTGCGTGTTGTGCATCTATCCCTAACTGTTTAATAGTTTGAATGTTTATGGTTGGTTTTGCTTTTTCGGATGAAGCATTAGATTGTGAAAAGGAAACATGGCCAACACCAAACAACAGCAAAAGCACAGTAGCTGTTTTTAGTTTTAATTTTTTAAGCTTTTTATTAACTAATCTGAAACGCGAGGATTTTCCGAAAAGGGTAAAAAACATGCCTATCATCATTAAAAAGTACCCTAAATAAGTAACATTTGTACCCAATGCATCATGGTTTACCGATAACACGGTGCCTAACTCATCGGTATCATAACTGGCTTGAAAAAAGCGATATCCCCTGTAGTCCAACACATTATTCATAAATATACGGTGGGGTGTTTTAGTGTTGTTGTCAATTACCTGCACTTCGCTGGCGTAGGCCGACGGACTTGTAGAACCAGGGTATCTTTCCAACTGAAAATCGTCTAACTGAATTGAAAACGGTGTTTTAATAGCTTCCGAACCGTATGATAAACTAACGTTTAAATCATCAAAATCAACATCGTGGTTTGTTGGTAAGAACCCTTCACGATATAGCAACGTAGCCTCTTTAACGGTTTCGTTAACCTGAACATTCACCACCAATGCATCATCTTTTTGGGCACTGTTATCTTTGGGTTTTTCAGAATCGCTAATCAACACAATTTCACCTTTTGGGTGATATGACATAGGCACGAACGAGGCATCGCCATCTCGATACAGTGTACGTAATTGCATACTGTACAAGCTGTCTTTTTGAATGGTTCCCGCTGTTTCAGTTGCCATAACAAAGGTTCCTAAGTTTCTGGGCGATTTTATATTAAATGTACCGTTGTTTTCGGTTATGTTTATCACATCGGGTGCGACCACATCAAAGCCAATTTTGTGCTGATGTGCGCCAACAGCTTCAACTTCGCCTTTTTCCAAAAAAATAGTTTCTCGGCCATTTCCTGTCGAAACCACCATTAAAAGCATCGGCCTCCCGTTTTCGGCATCGTCCTTTATCTGCGGAATGGCATCGGCAACAAAGTTATTGTATGATACCGTAATTGGCGTTCCGTTAAAATCGGCATTAACCTTAAAATCGTTATTGCTCAATGGTGAAAAACTTAGTTTTTTCCGAAGTGTTTTTGTGGTATGATTATCTGAAATATGAACATGAAGATAATTGCTTCTGGATATTATTATGTTGGACGAAGCGCCTTCGCGAATACGCATAACACCATCATAAGAAGTGTAACGTGTAATACCGGCACCTATTAAAACAATTATAAAGGAGAGGTGGAAAGTTAACAACGCCCATTTCTCTATGCGCCAAAGCTTGTATTTATTGATGTTCATAATAAAACAAACACATAAACCCAACATAACAAGTTCGAACCACCAAGCATCGTAAATAAGTTTCCATGCTGTTGCCGTACCAAAATCGTTTTCAATAAAAGTTGCAATGGCCATGGCTATGGCAAATACCAAAAGCAAAACGGTTGCTAAAACTGGCGAAGAAAATAAGCGTAATAATCTATTCATTATATAATAAATGAGGTTGGGTAGTGAATTATAAAGATACCTTACCACACAATTAATAAGGTATCTTTATATTATTGTTTTTATGAAGTTATTTTTTGGTTGAAGACACTGCGTTTATTGGCATTTTAGCTTCGCGCGCTTTGGCTTCGTCAAGCCATTTTGGTAAAAGTGTTCTTTTAAACTCTTCTTTATCAGCTTGTAATTTTTCAACATCCAATCCAATATACTTTTGAGCCTTTTCTTTTGTTGAAATATCTGGCATTTCTATTGGTTTATTGTGTCCTAAATCTGCCAACAAACGCGCCAACTTAACGCGTGCTTCTTGAGCAATTACTAAACCGCTTCCAATAACCCTTGCTGTTTCAACCGGAGCATGAAACGAAGCACCGTGAGCTGCTGCAGAGTAATCCCATCGCCATTGGCCGTGACGAATATCTGTCAAAATGGGCTTCATTTGTTCTTCTGTTGCGCCAAGGTCCCAACATTTTTTGGCTTCTAAATGGGCTTTAACTAAAAGGTCTTCTAATTTAAGGCGATTTTCAGTGGCTTTGCGCTGTCTTTCATAAACGTTTGCTATCAATTTGCTGGACTCTTCCCGATGGCAAACCTGACAGGCATTTGAGGTATTGTTTAACGGCGACTGGATATGGTGGTCGGTAAATTTTTGTCCGCCTTCGCTTTTATAAGGCATGTGGCAATCGGCACAAGATACGCCACGATCGGCATGTACGCCGGTTTTAAATGTTTCGTAGCCTGGGTGTTGCGCTTTTAACATGGGTGCTTTACTTAATTTGTGCGTCCAATCTGAAAACTCCAAATTATCGTAATAGTCTTCCATATTTTCTACCGTCATGCCATTTTTCCAAGGAAACTTTAAATAGGGTACGCCTTCTTTCCCTGGAAGTTTTTTATCAAAATAATACTCCACATGGCATTGGGCGCAAACCAGAGACCGCATTTCGTTGTGCGTAGCTTGGTTTATATCTTTACCCATGGCATCAAACGCCTCGACCAAAGCCGGTCTAGAGATGCGAAGTTTCATGGATTTAGGGTCGTGGCAATCGGCACATCCTATAGGGTTTACAACTTCAGATACGGTTTCAGCCCAAGTGCCACCGTAAAACTCGGCGATGCCTTTTTCGTTCATTAACCGCGGTACATCGGGCCCTTTACAGGTCCAACACGTAGCGGGCATAGGGCCATCTTCTTTTGATGTTGGCGCTCCTGTTCTTAATGTATTATGAACATCTTCAATAGCATAGGCATGTCCTCTACCTTGGTTGTAATCTTTAGAAAAACCGTAACCGGCAAACAAAATCACCAAACGCGGATCTTCTTCAAGCACATCGCGCGTAGCGGAGCCACCTTGCATAGAAGCAAATGAGGTGTCGAGCGTTTGTAAAGAAGATTGATACTCTAAAGGAAAGTTTTCGCCCCAAACCTCGTTTCTCGGTTCGTTTTCGGCAATATTAACTTGCGGAACATATTTATATTTGGCTTCAGATTTTCTGTTTACAATACTAGAGGCCAATAGCCCAAGTAGAAAAACTACAATAATGGTTACGATAAATAATACTTTGTTTTTCATTTGAAATAATTTTAATCGTCTCTAATTTGTTTATCCATCCAAGCCGGAATAACGAGTCCTTCCGGGTCTGTTGGTATTGGCGCTATATTATATTTTATGGTGGTTAATCCACGTACAGTGCCGTGTGGTACATTTTTATGGCAGCTCCAACATTGGCGTCCGGTTCTGTTTTCTTTGTGTCCCTCAATCCATCCATCATATTTTACTTGGGTAACTTGTTGGACATGGCAACGTATACAGTTGTTTTGCACCACTTCTTGCGAGGCTTCTTTTGTTTTAATAACATCAGGCTCCGCTCGAGCTGTAAAAACCGAGGCATGGTATAACCCATCTTTTGCTTTAAAATAATACTTATTGAATACATTATCGTGCGGTACGTGGCAATCGTTGCAATTGGCCCATTCGCGGTGCGAACTATGCATCCAACTATTATAAACGGGTGTCATTACATGGCAATTAACACAGGCTTGCGGGCTATCGGACATATAAGAATATATCTTGGATTCGCGGGCCATAAACAAACCCAAACCAATAATTACGGCAATAAAGAAAACGGCAGTGGTTCGCCATCTGGATGTTTTTGGTGGTAGTATTTTTTTATTTAGGCTCAATCGTACGGGTTTATTGCATTCTTAAAGATAATCTTAAATAAAAAATCAACAAAACAAAATTGTTATTTTTTTCCATTAAAAAACATGATAATTGTCATGCAGAGCAAAAAAGCTAGTAAAAAAAACATACACTAATTAACTTTAAAACCTATTTTTGCGAACTACATGGATTCATTCACACAAATAGTATTGGGTGCTGCCGTTGGCGAAGCCGTCTTAGGGAAAAAAGTTAGCAATAAAGCTATTTTATATGGTGCCATTGCAGGTACTATTCCAGATTTAGACATATTTGCATCGCATTTTACCGATACCGTAACGGCGTTATCTATCCACCGCGGGTTTACCCACTCGGTTGTGTTTGCCGTACTTTTTGCACCGCTCTTTGGATGGATGGTTTCACGGTATGAAACCTATAAAAATTTTAAAGGCTGGACTTGGTTGTTTTTCTGGGGATTTTTAACCCATTCCATTTTAGATGCACACACAACTTGGGGCACTCAATTGTTTTGGCCTTTTGATTTGCGGTTGGCTTTTAAAACCATTTTTGTAATCGACCCACTTTACACACTCCCCTTTTTGGTGTTTTTAATTTTAACGATGTTCCAAAAAAAAACCTCTAAAAAAAGGCGTTATTACAATAATATCGGTTTAATTATCAGCACCACATATTTGGCACTGACCTTTGTTTTAAAATGGGCAGCATATACAAAATTTGAAGATGCGCTACAAACACAAGGCATCAGCTATCAACAAATAGACACCCGACCATCGCCCCTTAATACCATTTTATGGAGCGCGAACATTAACACCAAATACGCTTATTTATTAGGTAATTATTCATTTTTTGACACACAACCCATTACTTTTGAAACGTATAAAAAAAACCATGAGTTACTGGGCAGCTTAATTGAGAATGAAAAGGTTAAACAAATGATTGCTGTTTCTGAAGGCTGGTACACCATCACCAAAAAAAACGATAAATTATTTTATAACGACTTACGGTTTGGGCTTTTAAGCATGACACCAAACGCCCAAGATTTTGTGTTTCGGTACGAAATTCGAGTAGACGAATTTGGCAATGTTCAGTTTATAGAACAAGAAAAAAACAAACGCGATGGAAAAAAACTATTAGCCGATTTGTGGGAGCGCTTAAAAGGGAATTAGGGGAACATAAAGCGTCATCCTTTTGGTACGGCTTTTAAATCTGTAATAATAATTCGCTTAATAACTTTAATATTATTTGCTGTAGATGACTGGCATCTGCCCTTTCCATTTGTTCCATAGGTTATCGTCCGTAATTAAACCTGCCATAAAGTGCGCTACATTAATACGACTTACTTTACCAGCATTAAAAATAGCACTTCGTGTTGGTGATTGATGAATCTCATAATCGCTAACTTCTTCTTCGTTTATTAAGCCATCTGGTCTAACCGCAACCCATTCAATAAAATTATCGTTTTGACCAATTTGTGTTCTTAAATAATCCGCAGCTTTTTCATTATCTACATGAGGTGGTAACAACAAACGAAGCAAACCAATAACGCATTTTTGTGCCAAAGAAATGGGCTCGTTTAAATCGCGATTTTGATTTCCTGTGGTGTTCATTAACACAAATTTTGTTGGGCTTTGCAGCCCATTAGATTGTATGGCTTCGCATAAGCGTCGTGTAGCATCCGTTACGAGTTTTCGGGGTTGCCCGTAAATACCTTTAAAAGTTAAATTATGACCAAGGCAAGACGCAACGGCGTGACAATCCTTGACTATTTCAGTCATTTCCATATCGCTTAATGCCAATACACTAGCAGAAATAATTTGCAGGTTACCATTCGTTTTCCATGATTCCGGCAATTTTCCTGGTGTCCTTACAATAACTTTTACTTTATGGTTTTGATCGAGAAGTTGCTCAACTAATTTTCTTCCTGTGGCTCCACTGGCTCCTACTACTAAAACTGTCATACTGAATTTTTTGATTGATTGATTGATATAAATTAAAGGACGATATATTACTGGAATTGTTTCATATATCGATTAATGTTATGATAAGATTTTATCCACAGATTGGTCATTGAAATCAGTTATTGTAAATTTTCTATTTTATTGGTGGTTAAATTTGCAACATTTGCTGTTATTTTTTCAATATCCCAATCCCACCATTGAAGCTCTAAAAGCTTTTCTATGGTTCTATTATCAAAACGTTTTCTGATTTCTTTCGCTGGATTGCCGCCAACAATTGTATAAGGCTCAACATCTTTTGTTACTGTTGCGTTTGTAGCAATAATTGCTCCATCTCCAATGGTTACTCCTGCCATAATAGTAGCGTTATAGCCAATCCAAACATCATTACCAATAGTAATATCTCCTTTTTTTGGATAACTTTTTCCATCCATGGCACTTTCCCAACCTTGTCCGAAAATCGCAAAAGGATATGTTGACAAGGCATCTGTTAAATGATTTGCGCCATTCATTATGAATTTCACATCAGAAGCAATCATACAGAATTTTCCAATTATTAATTTGTCTCCAACAAAGTCAAAAAGGTATTTTACATTTTTCTCAAAGTTCTTTACATTTTCAAAATCATCATAGTAGGTATAGTCTCCAACAATGATATTTGGATTTTTAATTATGTTTTTTAAGAAACATAGCCTGTCGTAATTCTGAAGTGGGAATTTTATGTTTTTGTCTGGACCATTCATAGAATATTATACTTTTAGTTGGTTTTATTTATTTTTTGCTTTGCTAATTTAAAGTCTTTTGTTCGCTTTATTTGTTCTTCTAGATTCCATTAAAATCAGATCTGTTTTTAAGAAATATGGAGATTGAACCTAAAATCAATTGCAGTTTTTTGTTGCCAAACGTTTTTTATAGAATGTTATCAATGCTCTTGATTAATATATTTTAACCCTTTATACAGAGCTATTAATGGGACAGAACGATGATTTTCTTTTTCAAAATATTCTAATTCTACTTTTAAAGGTTCATCTGACTTCTCTGTCATTAAAGCATAAAAATCGTCGTGTCTTTTTTTATTTCTTTCATAATTAGCTGCTCCTTGATTTGCAGTAGCGATGTACAATTTTTTGTTTAATGATATTGAGGAAATAGCATCAACTTTGTTTTTCATCATCTCTTCATTCCACCAAATACTTGGGTCTATAGCTATGTAAGTATTGAAGACACTATTTTTATCCATATATGCATTTAATGTTAGAAGCCCTCCCAAAGAATGACCTATGAGCGTTCTATGTGATTCTGTTCTATAATTTTTATCAATGTGAGGAATTAGTTCTTTTTCCATAAAGTTTAAGAATTTTCTTCCACCTCCTCCAGTATTGGGACGTTTGGTCTTAATTTTTGTAACCGTAAAATCTCTTCTGCGGTCTACATTCTCAATAGCAACAATAATTGTTTCTGGCATCAAATAATTTCTATTTCTATCCGAACTCATAAAATGTACTGTTCCAACTGTTGTTTTAAAATGCACAGAACCATCCAATAAGATTATAATTGGATATTTTTTGTCTATATCAGTAGAATCATTGTACGAATTTGGAAGACTTATCAAACAAGTTCTATTTTCATCTAATATGGAAGAATAAATATTGAACTTACTGCCTACCAAAATGTTATTATTTTGTTGCGCAAATAGGGTTTGTATTCCAAAAATAAAGATGAAAGAAAAAACTGTTATTAATTGTTTCATAGCATTTGTTTTATACATTGTTAGCACCTGTTTTTCTGTTTAATACTTTAATTCCAAGTGCTATTAATACTACTATCAATGCAATAAAAAACAGACTTGTTGAAATGCTTTTTGTAACCGAAAATATATGAGTTGCATAAACTGTAGTCTCTTTCAATTCGGGATAGTTTTTAAGCATTGTAATAATTCCGAAATTCTCTAAATAATCTGCAATTCCAGCAATTATCGGTATTACACAGAGATAAATATATCGGGAATTTAATTTGTTGAATTTTTTCAAGAAATAACCCAAAAGCAGACAGTAAGAAAGTCCGAATAGTAGTGGGTAAATCATATCCACAGGTATTTGGTTGTTTAGATAAGTTAAACGTCCATTTTCTCCAAGCAAACCGAATAATTCACTTACATATTCCAAATCATATCCTGTAGGCATCATATCCAATAATTTCATTCCGTTAGAGAATTCCATAGTTTTGGGAATTGTAACAGTCAGCATAAAGGTGTAAACAACATTTGTCAAGATAAAAAGTCCTAAAACTTTTTTTCCTGAACTATTCTTTTCAATAAATTTTGTTAATCGTTTCATTTTTTTTCAAATAAGTGTTAACAGTAGTATAAATGTAATAGATTTTGTATTGCATAATTCGAGTGAAAGCTTATAACCAACTAAATCCTAGTCCAATGTTAAAGATTACTGCATCTCTATGCGCATCTCCATCTAAAGACGCACGACCCAAAACTAATTTAGACTGTACATTTAGTGCGAAATTTTTCTTTTTGTAAATCTCGTAACCTGTACTTGCCATAACAGCGCAACCAAAGTTCCAATCGTCATTTACATCGTCTTTAATATCATATAGCGCTGGCGAATCTATGGCTAAACCAATGCCTCCGTGAATCCACCAACGGTCTTTTACCCAATACTGTACAGATGGTATAACACCTCCAAAGTGCCTGTCGTTATCCTGAAATTCGTAAATATTTCCAGGCAAGGCCACAGTAATGGCGAGTTTGTCGTTTAACATATGACCAAATTTTAAATCTGGAAAAACAAAAGTTCCTTGAGATTTATCAAACGTTTGAATACCTGCGCTATCTTCTAAACTGATAATACCTCCACCCACTACAAATTCGAAGATAAAACCATCTCTTACTGTTGTTGATTCTTGATTTGTATCTTGTGCATATGTTATACTCGATACAAATGCAAAGACTACACAAATTGTTCTTAATAAAGTTTGTGTTTTGATTGTTTTCATTTTAATTGATGTCATAATTGTTCGTTTTTTGATTGATGATTGATTGATGATAATATTACCTACTTTACAGTCTTGAATTATTAATCATTTTTATTATTCTTACTATTAAGTTCTTTCTCTTTTGCTTCAATAGCTGGTCGTTCTTTAAGATACGCTTCTGCATCCCAAGTAAGGCTCCATCTATTTAAATTTTCTTGCATAGTATTCAATCCCATTTCTAATCTGCGAGTATCTACATTGATTGGATCTTCTAATGGCAATACATAAGGCGTTTTACTCTCATTATTAATGGCTAGTTGCGTTCCATAAACTTGTCTCTCGCCTCTTCTTAGAAGTAGCCTATCATAAAACATAGCGTATTGCTGTTTTGGAAGATTATTATCTGCTACAGCTTTTTCAATTAAGGGTAAATATTTTTCTTGAGCTTCTTGATTGGCGTGCTGTATAACTAAAAAAAGTGTGGAAGTTCCTCGCTTTCCTATTAATGCTTTACTTGGCCATCCTCGTTCATCTAGAATTTTACTAACCTTAATAAGATTAATAGAATCTTTTTTAAGAATTGTTTGCCAAAATGCATCCATTTCTTTGGAATTTCGTCCATATTTTTCTTCCATAGAACGGATTTGATTTCGAGTACTTTGATCATCAAAATATATTTTATCTAACACAGCAACCAAATCTTTGTCAAAGTGAGCTTCTACTTCCTGCTTGTTTTTTAATACAACAGCCTTTAATTCTTCCCAACGTTTATCTGAATGCAAAACTTTTAAATCACTATCATTAATTAAGTGATTATAATCATCCCATTTCAAATCATTTGCAGTAATAAACAAATAATGAAAAGCCATATCTTTATTCCCAGATAGTGCATAAATACATGAGGCATTGTAGCGGTCACTCAAAGGTACTTTGTTGTTTAGTTTAAAGGCTTTTTCGTAAAGTTTTGCCGATTCTATGAAGTTTTTTTCCAAGCAAAGCTTCCAGCCATCTCTTATTAAATTATTATATTCAAGATTAGTGTTTTGAGCAAATGTTATGCTAGATACTAATGCAAAGACCACATAAATTGTTCTTAATAACATTTGTGTTTTGATTGTTTTCATTTTAATTGATGTCATAATTGTTCGTTTTCTGATTGATGAATTATTAATGATTTCTATTTTTAATAAAATGATTCTATTATTTTGAATATTTGATGAGTTCCTCCACATAGTGAAAATCACCCTGATTTTGAGTGAGTTTTATGAATGTTTTTACAGCAGGTGCATATAACCAAACTTCCGTTTCATCTGCATTATACCCTCTGGAATTGGTAGTTTTACCAACGTATTTAATTGTATAAGCCATATATGTTCCGGCCTCTACCGTTTCTTCTTTGTATGATAATACTTCGGCATTCTGACTTTGGCTACCAGTAGTTCCGTCTTGACTAGTCCAATTGTTTTCATATTTCCATTTTTTACCTACTTTAAGAGGCCAATCGTACTTAGGTGTTTCGCTAACCTCAGGTTTAACGATATCGCTAAGAGGAATGGTGTCTTTACCGATAGTCATCCCTAGACGTTCTCCAAATTTCACGACTTGCCTAGTGTCTGTTCCATCAGAACGAACCTCTCCTTCTGTAGTAACACCCTTATATTTCCACACCCATTTTTCGCCCAAACTATAATCCGCTAATGTGGGTTGTTGAGTTATACTAGATTTTGTTTTGTCATTACAGGCACTAAGTAATACTAATGCAAGTACCATTAGAATTTGATTTTTCATATGATTTGATTTATTGTTTAATTGCTTTTTGTCCGTATAGTGTGAATGATTGTTTGTCATCTTTTGTTGAGAAAGAAATTTGAATTCCGGTATTTGGATGAATAAATTCAAGATTTTCACCCATAATTGGAACAAGTTTATAGTCATCTCCATTAGGGAAATGGAGTGATATTTGATGGGTTTCATTTGAAAATGTTATAAAAAGCTCTACTTCACTATTCCACAAATAGTTTCCTACAATGGATTGTAGTATTGTCTTTTCAATGCTTTGTTTTCTAACTTCAATACGATTAAAATGGTTCCATCCGTACAATTTTGAGGCAGACAATAAAAGTTCGTTCCCTAAGGCGCCACCATTATCTGAATTTATTAAATACACCAGACCCTTTCCTGTAGTAAGATCTATAGTCATGCCTGTTCGATAACCTGCATTGCCACCATAATGGGTTAACGCTAAGCCATTATTTGATCTATCTACTATAAAACCGTAAATATGTCCATCTCGCTCTTCATTTATTATGGATTTAATTGCAGAAGCAGAGAAAACCGAGTTCTTGCCTTGATAGGCCTTATAAATTTCAATAAGAAATTTAGCCAAGTCAAACGATGTACTCCAAAGACCTGCAGCAGCTTGTTCTGGATGATTTCTCCAACCACCATCTAAAACTTTACCTGACTGGGTGTGGCCTTTTGCTATCTTGCTTGAATCTTTAACTATTAATGGTTGCGTAAATTCTGAGTGATTCATACCAACTGGATCAAGAATCCAAGTCTTCATCAAATTTGAAAATGTATCGTTATGAATGTCTTGCAGTGCTACTTCAGCTAAAGTGTATCCACCACCCGAATATGCTAATACATCATTCGGCTTTGAAAGTACTGCTATAGGTTGTGAATTTACACCTATAGCACCTTTTAGAATCTCTACATCTGTCGGAACGTTAAGATCTCTGGCATATCCTTGATAGCCACCTGAGGTTATACCAGACGTATGTGCAAATATATTTCTAAATGTTACAGGATTATTAACTGTTTGTTTTCCTTGCGGCAGGTTAAAACTTTTTAAATAATTTTCAATGTTCTTATCCAAATCGATAGTTACAGCGGTATGCATACGTAATGCCGCCAAAAACGTTACAGGTTTAGAAAGCGATGCCGCTTGAAAAATTGTAGTATCATTCAGCTTTTGATCTGGAAAGTTTGGGTTAGTGTATGTATGAGACCATTCTATTTTACCATTATTAATTACAGCTAATGATAGTCCTGGAATATTGTAATTAATCATGCTATTTGAAAGTGTACTGAAATTTTCTGGCTCATCTAAAAATTTCACTTTACCAATAATTTCTTGTTCTAATTGTCTTTTTCTCATTTGAGTGGCATCAGAACGCTTTCTGCTGTTATCAATTTCTTGTGCACTAATTTTATGAAGCATTTGTAAAAAGTTGGATTTATCTACTTTACCAACCGCATAATCCATCACCTTTCCTTCAGGATTAATGAAGATTGTTGTGGGTGTAGCACCAATATTAAAGTGCTTTACGAGTTCTTTATTATTTGGATCATCAATATCAATTTCTATTGGTACAATATTCGAATTGATAGCTTTCATAACTTTGGTATCAGCAAAAACTTGACGCTTCATAATTTTACAAGGAGAGCACCATTTTCCTGTAAAAAATATCATAATGTTTTTGTCAGAATTGTTGGCAAGCTTTTGAGCAGATTCAATGTCATTTATCCAAGCAATGTTATTTGAAGGAGCATAAAATGAGTACCAAGCATACCAAAGCGAAATGACTAGAAAAGTAAGCCAGAAAAAACTCCAAAAAGGATGCGATTTCTTTTTTGATGGTTTTAAATTGGAATTGTTCTTATTGTTTTTCATTTTTAATTTGTGTTTTGTAATTCAGCATAAGTATTTTTTAGGCTTTTTAATGATTCAATAGCATTACTGTAAGCCTCTCGATTTTGTGCAATCGTAGTCATTCTCGTTAACACCATATTTTCAAAATAAATGTCTTTTCCGTAAGTGTCTGAAGAAATGCCCATATCCTTAAATTTTACGTTTCGCATCAAAAAATTTTCATAATAGGCTTCAATGGCTTTTTGTTCTGAAGATTCTAGTTTTTCTATAGGGTTAAATGTTTCGTAGGTTTCAGAGATAGCATTACGTAAGTTTAAATCGTCAAATAATTTTAAATCACCTGAAAATTTTAAATTTTCATAGGTTATCATAACTGGATAAAACTTTTTAGACATAATTAAATAGAATGATTTTGTCGATAATCTCGGGTTATCATAATCTTTATACAATAAAATTTTGAATACGGTATCTAACTCTTTGAGCATGTGCATTGCCTCATCATCTAGAAGGGTTAACTTTTTAAGGTTGCGATCTGCTTCATCATGTAACTGTATAATGTATGAATTACGTAACTCTAATTTCTTCTCGTTATTTGAGTGTTCGTTAATGGCCAACGCAATAAGGATTCCAACTATCACCAAAATAATTTCTCCGGTTGCGTAGGCTATATATTTCCCAATCTTATTTTTGGTAATCATTCTTAATCTATTTTTTCTAAATAATTTTATCATGACTTAATGGTTTATTGAATTGAAAAAACAACGTGTTGGATGGCACTTTAAATATTTTTTAATTTTTTCTGTGTTACGCTTTTAAATGTCCATTTAAGGCCAAAAAATGGTCTTAAGATTGTAATTCTTTTCAGGATGAACTCATAAATAAGAAAACAGAATAAAAATGTAAATGCTGTAATTCCTATAAACTTGAGCATAGGATGAAGGTCTAAAGGCAAAATCAATGATGCACCAGCATATAACACAAACATGTGAATAATATAAACTGGATAAACAGCTTGACTTAAATAGCTTAATAAGGCACTTGGTTTATTAAGGTACCTATACCCTATTCCGAATAAACCCAATATCCAAGCAATAGATTCTATAGTAGTGATATACATATTTGATATGGCTTCATATCCTGTGAATCGAACAGCAAATAATACAGTCGCTAAACCGACATACAACCATTTCCATTTTGAAACGGTTTGCCAGAATGCTTTACCACTATACACAAAAAGAAAACCAAAAAAGAAAGCTAAAAATCCGATAAAAAATCCATGCCACGTTTTAGCGTACAGTTCAAATAGCTGTGGTTTTATAACACCTATTTCTATCATAAAAAATGCTGATATAGATAATGGTCCTATGGCATAACTCATCACTTTTGAAATGACTTTCTTAAATTTCCCGTTTTCATTATGCTTTAAATAGTAAAACACAGGTGACAACAACAATACATAGACAAAAATATTTCCTAAAAACCATAAATGTCCCATATGCGGAAAATAACTCAATGGCATATTATAGTACTTCTGAAAAACTAAAAAATGTAATGGACTGATGGCCAAAATTCCGAAAACAAAGGGCAAGAGAATTCGTTTACTTCGCTCTATTAATAATTGCTTCCAATTTCTTTTTTTCATTGCAAAATATAAACCCATTCCCGATACAAAAAACAGTAACGGTATGCGCCAAATATTAAGCATCGTCATAGGTTTCCAGAGTCCTTCTAAAGCGTCTTCACTTCTTATAAAACCTATAAACATGGCCCAAGGTTGGAATATAATAGCTATATGATAAATCAGTAATAAACCTATAGCAATGACTCTTAGCCAATCAATATCGTATCTTCTTTCCGTTGTCATCTTTTATTGTGTTTATTGTAACATCATCGCTACAACAGGGCGTGCTTTTTGTAATTCATTAAGGTCTAATGTAAAACCCATTGGTTGTAATTGCTGTATCAGCATTTCATAGATAGGTTTCATCTGAGCGTAATCTACCATTACGGTTTCCCTTGCTGTAGCACCATAATTATTGCGAATGTTTTTGTCTGCTTTTGCATCAATGAGTAATTGTACAATTTCGATACGTCCAAAAAAGGCTGCGGTGTGCAAAGCTGTTCCGCCATCATTATTTTTTACAGACAAATCTGCATTTGCATTGATAAGTACCTTTGCAATTTCAGGTTTATTAAATGTGGCTGCTGACATTAAAGGTGTAGAACCAGACATGGCTTCTTTTTGATTAATATCAGTCCCAGCTTCAATATGCTGCTTCACTGCTTTTAAATTTCCGGTTAATACAGCAGTATGAATGTCTATACTAGGTTTTGCTATTTCCTTTTTTGAAATGGCTGTTGTTTTTTTGTTTTTACTTTTTTCTAAACATGATGTTAACGATATTACCATTACACATATAATGGCCAAACATCTTACTTGAATTTTCATTGCGTTTTTCATGATTTTTAAATTTTATGAATTATTGTTTCGATTTGATGGTACAAAGATGCAACGAACCTTGATGCAGCATTAAACAGTTATGAATCAAGAGTTATGAAGTTTAGCGCAGGATTATAAATTATGACGCAAGACTATAAATTATGACGCATTTAATCAAATTGCAACAAAATGTGCATAGATAAAGTCCGTTATTAAATTTTACTTATCTTCGTTTTAGTTAACAACAAAATGACTTCAAATTATACATCAAATTCATTTTTGTCAGAAGCTAAATCCCTAGTTTTAGATCATATTTCTAACGAGCAATTTGGTGTTTCTGAATTGGCAAGCGAACTGCATATGAGCCGTTCCAGTTTGCTCAGAAAAATAAAAAAGCAAACCAATTTATCGGCCAGTCAGTTTATCCGGGAAATACGTTTACAGAAAGCTGCCGAGTTATTGCTGGAAACGGAGCATACCGCCTCGGAAATTGCATTTGAAGTTGGTTTTAGCAATCCGTCTTATTTTACAAAATGTTATCGCGAATATTATGGCTATCCGCCTGGTGAAACAAAAGCCAAAAAAGAAGAAGAATGGCATACAGAACAAAAAAATGATGAAGAAACGAAAAAGCCAGTTACAAAAAGCAAAAACGTTAATAGATATATTATTGCAATTTCGTCCATAGCAATCGTTGCCATTGTTTATTTTTTTAAGGACCAATTTGCTTCCACAGAATCTAAAGCAAATAAAGAAAAGTCGGTTGCTTTTTTACCGTTCAAAAATCTAAGTGAAGACAATTCTAATTTATATTTTATAAATGGAGTTATGGAATCTTCACTTAACAATCTTCAAAAAATTAAAGATTTACGGGTAATCAGTAGGACTTCCACAGAAAAATATAGAAACAACCCTAAAACCGTTTCAGAAATTGCCGAAGAATTACAAGTGAACTATTTGATTGAAGGCAGTGGGCAAAAAATTGGCAATGAAGTGCTTATAAGTATTCAATTGATAGATGCCAATGCAGATAGTCCTATTTGGTCAGAACAATACATATATCAACTCGATAATGTTTTTGAGCTTCAAAATACCATCGCAAAAAAGATTGCCCATGCCATAGAGGCCAATGTAACTCCAAAAGAACTGGCGCTTATTGAAAAAAAACCAACTGAAAATATCTTGGCTTATGATTTTTATTTAAAAGGACTCGAAAATCAAAATGAACAAAGTGAGGAAGGATTACATAAAGCTATCTTAAATTTTGAAAAAGCTATAAAACATGACCCAAAATACGCAAACGCTTATGCTCAGATTGCTATTTGTTACTATTATTTAGATTTGAATAAAATTGACAAAAAATATTTAGACAAGTTAAATGAATATTCAGACAACTCCTTGTTGTATGATTCTACTTCCGAATTACCACTGATTGCAAAGGCACTTTATTATATAAATGCAAACGAGTTCAGGTTAGCCATACCTTATTTGGAAAAAGCGCTAGATTACAATCC
This sequence comes from Hwangdonia lutea, assembly GCF_032814565.1. GTDB lineage: Bacteria > Bacteroidota > Bacteroidia > Flavobacteriales > Flavobacteriaceae > Hwangdonia > Hwangdonia lutea. The sequence goes on along the minus strand of NZ_CP136521.1, from coordinate 3,390,412 downwards.
CAATGCTTCTTCTGTAGTGTTAATTTTATCAGATTTATATGCTCGAGTGGTTCCAGATACACACAAATATCTCACTTATGCATTAAAAGGTATTAAACTGAATGTAGCAGCTAATGACTCTATATCTCAGAGCTATATCTATCTGCACTTGAGCAATGCTTTAGTACAAAACGGTTTTGCGAAAGAAGCCTCACAATACATTGAAGAATCATTAAAATATAATCCCAGTAATCCACATTCTAATTATTTAAAAAACTTTATAGATTATGCCAATAATAAGGATTTAAAAGCCTTAACAAGTAAAATGCTACTAGAGTGGAAAAAAGACACAACACGTGCCGATATCACCCAAGAATTAGCGAAGATGTACTATTTTCAAGAAGAGTATAATAAAGCATTATTTTATTATGAAAAATATATTAACATATTGGCTACCAATAAAATTGACCTGTATCCTGCAGAAAATATAAAAATTGCATACACCTATAAAAAAATGGGGTTTTCTAAGAAAGCCGAGCAATACTTGAATAAATACAAAGACCATCTGGAAAAAGATGATTCAATTTATAAAGAAGCGATGTTAGCTATGCTCTATCTTTATGAAAATTTGCCAGATAAAGCCATAGAAGCTTACAATGAATTTAGTTTGCAAGATGATTTTCAATATTGGGTAATTTTATTTATGGAGGAAGACCCTCTTATGAAACAATTGCAAAATCATCCAAAATACGAGGAAACTATTGCGAAAATAGAACGGCAATTTTGGAATAAACATGAAGAACTGAAAGAAACTTTAGAACAGGAAAAACTACTCTAAAATCTTGATGAGATAATTAGCAAAATCAAAATTATTCGAATTTGGTATTCAACTGTTTCTTCTTGATTGTGTTGCCATACTGCTTGTTGTTTTCTATTTATTGAGTTCCAATTCCTTTACATAAGAAGCTAGACCAACAAGGTCATAAAATTTTTTCAAATCTCCTTGTATCAACGATACAGCACAATGATTTATGAGTAATGCTCTAGAAGCATATGGTTTATGTTCTTGAACAAACTGTTCAATTAACGCCTTAGAATTTTCTTTACCTTTAGTCTCGTAAGCGTACAAGACTTTTACAGCGTTTTCTTCAGCGGTTATTGTTCTTGGTTTGGGATTATATCCCAATTGTTTAACCATAGCTTCGGCCAATGCCCAAACTGACCAAGGATTTTGGCCAGTAATTAGGTTTTTGTCATGACTGATTTTTTCCAAATACATAATGCCTTCATTAAAATTTGCGCCTTGTGCTATCAATTTATCCTGTAGTAAGAAAGGGAATATGGATTCTGCTTTTGGAATCAATAATAACTCTTCCTTATTTGTAAATCCACTGACCTGTTTATTTTTTAAAAATAATTGTCCGTTCTCTAATTTTACATTTACCAATGCTGATGGTCCGTGGCAAACAGCCCCTATAACTTTGTCTTTATCGTGAAAGTCTTGTATTAAGGTTTGTATGTGTTTATTATTTGGGAAATCGAACATCGCTCCTTTGCCTCCAACAAAATAGACAGCTTCGTAATCTTTAGGGACAATAGCCTCTAACATTAGGCTATTATTTGTTTTGGATTGCGCTACGGTGTCGTTTAAAAATGCGTAATCAAATAGTCCCATATCGTCATCGTCGAGAACCACAGGTGGCTTCCCTCCTAACGGACTTGCAATATCCACGTCAAAACCATTCGCCTTAAAAACATAATAAGCCCTTGCTAATTCTGTAAGCTCATAGCCTGTTTCCTTACCGCTGGAACCCATAGAATCAGTACTGGTAACAACAGCGAGTATTTTTCCGCGAAAGGCTGGTACGTTTTCAGTAACATAAGCTATATCGCTCACTTGATTATGTATCAACGTACCGTCTTCTGCTGGCAAAAGACTTGCTATATAAATTCCGATTAGGATTAGAAGAGTAACTACAATTGCTAATGATGTCAGTATCCATTTTATAATTCTATATTTTTTAAACATAATTTCTAATTTTTTGATTGATATATATTGAACAGACGACTTATGACGAAAATTGCTACAACACTTCACAAAACAACTAGGTAGTCTGTTCCCTAAAAAAGTCATACAATCGTCGTGTTCCAAATCTGGGCGCAACTTGATTTTCTGCCATAAGGGTTAAAAAGAATTCAATTGGTCCATAGGTTTTAGACGATGTAAACGTGCGCAATGCCCAAATTGCAAATCGTCTAATACAATCTGGTAAATGGATGATTTTTATGGGTTTTTGCAAAGCACCTAAAGCCATTTCCCCAATTTCATTCAATGTTAAAATATCTGGACCACCTACAATAATTTCATTCTTAGTTGAATTAATAGCTTGTAAACAAACTATGGCCAAATCTTCGCCATGAATAGGATTTAGTTTTTGTTCGCCATTTCCAAATAGGTAAATTTTCCCTTGTTTTGCCATGTTTAGAAAATCTTTCATATCTGAAAAGAAACCATTTGGACGAATAATGGTATAATCTAAACCCGAAGCTTTTAAGGCATCTACAAATTTTTCCTTGGCTTCAAAAATTTTAAGATGCCTATACTTATTTCCGTTTATTGCAGACACATAGATAAACTTTTTAACACCTGCCTTTTTCGCTTCATTCAATAAATTTAGATTGGCCTGATAGTCAACATCCATATACGTTAAACCATCTTTTTGTCTCGTTATACCAACAGTTGAAATAACCGTTGCAACACCTTCACAAACACCAATTAATGAGTTTGGCTTTGTCACTTCGGCCTTAATTATTTTAACCGTTTTACTTTCCAAAGCCTTTAACTTTTGAGGCGACCTTACTACTAATTTAGTTGCCATTTGTTCTTGGGATAAAGCTTTGGCAATGTAGCCTCCTAAATATCCTGTTGCTCCAGCAAGTAAAACGGTTTGTGAGTTATGTTTGTTCATTATTAATCTTTTTTGTTTAGCAACCTAAAAGTTACTATTAGGTCTATGTAAATTTCCATCCGCAAAAGCAAGTCCAGGAACTAATTTACACGGCGCATTAGTGCGAAGTTTTCTTTTATGAATTTCGGTTTAGTTAGTCTTTACGTTCTATTATTTTGAGTATTTCAACAACCAAAATTAACGCACTTTTAGATGCTTCCAGTTGATTTAAAGTGCCTGATATGTAAGTATCCAATTGTTCGCAATACCATAAAAAAGAAGCTGTGCTTCCTGAATGTCCAATCAGTTGTAAACCTGTATTATTATTAGTTAAATCTTTTATAGATACTTGTCTAATCCCAAAACCGTATGCCATACCTTTTGTTTCATGTACCCAATTTTGCATGGCAATACGAGTTGTTTTATTTATGATCAAATCGCTATTAAAAGCTTCAAAAAAATTGATTAAGTCTTGGGTAGTGGATACTAAGCCGCCACCTCCCCAATCAGCACTTAAACTTTTAATCGATGATAACTCAATATCGCCAACATAAAATTTGGCCATAGGAAGTGTATGTTCTATTGCCGATGATTTTAAATTGATGTAAGAACTATGCATTTTTAATGGTTGAAATATATGCCTCTGAAAAAATTGTTCTAAAGATAAACCGCTCACTTTTTCTATAATCAATGCCAAAAGCACATAGGCTGTATCTGTATAATGATAGTTTGTACCAGGAATAAAATGAGGGTTCATCTTATGCTTTGCAAAGTCCACCAGTTCTACTGCCGACCAAGTTTTATTGGTATCCACTAATAATTGATTGATAACATTAGGACTTTCATCAATAGTTTTATCTGTAAAATAATCAGGAAGACCTGAAGTATGTTGCAATAGGTTTTTGATAGTAATGTTCCTGGAATAGTCCTTTCCATCTAAAACGTGAAGATTAGCCATCAATGATTCTGGAAGATATTTAGATATTTTATCTTCAAATCTTAGTTTGTTTTCATCCTTCAAAACACCTATTGCCGTTGCTGTAAGCATCTTAGTAATACTAGCCGTATAGAAAGGACTGTTGGTTTTAATAGCGTTTTCTGTACTTTTAGCGAGCTGAATGTCAATTCCTTTAGATTTAGAATATACGTGCAGAATACCGCTTTTAATGTTTTCTTTTTCTAATTCGGTTTTAAATAACTTCGTGACTTCGTTGTCAATATTTTGCTGACCAAAACAAGATAGTCCGATAAAAAGAGTAAGGCTTAAAAGTGTTGTTCTCATGGCGTTAATATTAGAATTATTAGACGGTTTTATAACTTAAAACTTTATACCTATATAAAGGTTGGGCTCAAACAGAAAATAAGATTTCCACTTGTTGTCCAGCTGCTTAAATTCTTCAGGTGTATTGGTGTCAAACATCCAATTCTGGCAATGAAATTGAGGTTCTATGAAGAATTGTTTCTTTTTTCCAAAAGCAATGTGATAACCCACATGATAAGAGGTGTAAAGCTTAAAGCCATTGGCTATTTTTTTATTGTTTAAGTCTAAATAGGTTTTGTGTTGCGGTAAAACTTCTATTGAGGCAAATAGACCTTTCCAAAGCATGCGTTGGTATGTTATTCCTATGCCTGTTTCTCGTAGATAACCAGGATAAAATTCCGTACCAGAATCTACTTTGTCCAAAAGTCCGTCCCACCATTGGATTCCCATAGGTTGAAATAATCGCCACGTTGCAAATTTTACGCCAATGATATTTTTGGAATCCAATTTGCGCTTTATGTGAAGTTCTATGTGTTGCGTATTTGTTCTTTCGCCTCCTTTGCCGATATTCCCTAAGATAATTGCAGGAAAGCTGATTCTGTATTTGTGCTCAATGCTATTATTTTCTGATAGTGCTTTGTTACTTTGAGCGAAAACATTTGTTGCAAATAATAGGGATAGTATGATTGTTGATGTTAATCCTCTCATGTTTTTTATTTTTTAATTAATTTACTTTTTTAATTTAATTGGTTCGTTAACAAATGTTGAATAATGGTATGGCGTTGCGAACCTATATTGTCTTGTTGATTGCTTAAAAGCACAACTGTGGTATTATGTTGAGGAATAAAACCAATCATACTCCAATAGCCATTAATATCGCCTCCATGCCAATACAATGTGGTATCGCCTTCTTGTGAGGTAAACCAGCCTAAGCCAAAATCCACATAACCACTTGGTACGTTTTGTGCAAATATTTCGGCTTTTTCGGCTTCTGTAAACCAATTGGTTTTTACGGCATTTGCCCAAGTTTCCATATCTTTTGGCGAGCTACTGAAGTCGCCTGCACCAAATGGAATAGCCATTGGATACGTACTGTTAGGACTTCCGTTAAAATAGCCTTGCGCATGTGTATTAGTATCAATTTCATTGTTTCCCTTAAAAGAATCGGTCATTTCCAGAGGATTAAAAATATTCTGCTGAATGTACTGATGGTAAGACATTCCGGATAATTGCTCTATTAACAAAGCCGAAATAAGATAGTTTGAATTGCAATACTGCTTACTGGAACCTGGCGAAAAATTGAGTCCGTTTTCTGAAATTAAATCGGTAATAACCTCGTAAATATCCTCTTCATCCAAAGCCATGCCTTCCTCAAATGCTTGTTCAACGACAAATTGATATTCTGGAATACCTGATTGATGTGATAATAAGTGGGCAATCGTGATTTGATTACCGTTTGGAAATTCGGTATCAAATTCATTTAAAGTTTGATTAAAACTACTAATGAGACCATCACGTTTTAACTGAACAATAGCTGCAGCTGTTAATGTTTTGGTTACCGAGCCAATGCGATAAGCAAGGTCATCATCTTGAGGCATTGCTGTGTTTTCATTAGCCAACCCAAATCCTTGACGGACTACATCGTTTCCATTTTTAGTAACGATGGCATAACCTTGAAAATTGAGTTCGGTTAATATATTTTCAAGAGATGTAATGTTGTTTGCTGATGTATTATCATCGTCATTTGAGCATGATGTAAGCAAGCTAAAAATTAAAAGTATCAAGCATATTATTTGTTTTGATAGTGTTGTCATAACTGTCGATTTATTGATTAATAAAATATTGTGATGCAAATATGCTGACTAACAGCACACGCATCGTTCGACATTATGATTTAGAACCTTTTAAGTGAAATTTGGAACTTTATTTAACAAGAAGACAAAGTTAATTTTGAGATTTCAACCATTGTCTAGGTGTTATTCCTGTTTCTTTTTTGAAGAAGGTGTTAAAAACAGTTTTAGAGTTGAAACCACTTTCATAAGCAATTCCAAGTAAAGTAAGATGTGAATTTGATGGTTTTAGAACTTCATTTTTAAAGTGTTCTAAACGATATTTATTAATGAATTCATTAAAGTTTTGGTTTAAATATTCGTTTAGCAACCATGATAACTTATTGGGGTGCAATTTAATGCTTTCGGCAAGGTTTTTTAAGGTAAGGTTAGGGTTTAAAAAAGGTTTTTTATTTTCTATATAAGTGTTTAAGTCTAATTTATATTTAACAACTTCGGCTTTATCCAAAGGTTTTGATGTATTTTTTTGAATGGTGTTAGATCCTGATTTTTTTAAGGGAACAAAACCTGAAGACAAAACCTTTTTTTCAATGAGCTGAAATTTTTTGTGTTTTCGTAAAGGTTCAAAAAATGGGTCTAACCTAAAATTGACAAGCTGTCCTACTTTCAATTTCATTTTTTCTTTAAAAACTTCAAGCGCTTCATCTGTTTTTCCAGCGTGTATCAAAAAATAAAAATGCCAAGGGTAAATACTTTTGAAACTTTCTTCAATATCAATCTTTACCGAATCAATAGCTATATTGACTTGTTCTTTATTAATTATGCTAAAAAGGATTTCACAAACTTCTGGACTAATAAGCTGTGGCATTGAAGCAATATAATTCCTAAAATTAGATGCGTCATTTAAAAATATAAAACAAGCCAACTTGGTCTCTATAGCCAATAAAAAGTTAGGGTCAATTCTTAAGCATTCGTTTAAAAGGTCTATGGCTTTAACATACTCTTTTTTTAGAAAATAGATATTGCCTTTTGTAAAATAATGGTTAGGCGATAATGGACTAATGTCTATGGCTTTATTAATATTTAACAACGCTTTGTCCAATTGGTTTGTAGCCATGTAGATTTCAGCAATACCTTCGAAAGCTATGGCATAACTTGGGTTTTGATGCAAGGTTTTAATCAAGTATTCAATGCCTTTGTTGTAATTCCATTTATTCCAAAAACATAAAGACGATTTAGAAAAATAACTTAAATAAGAGATGGAATTAATTTTTAAACCTTGTGCTAAATAGCGTTTGGCATTCTCTTCGCCTTCATTTTTTTCTATAACTCCCCAACTTGATAGAATACCATACGACCGACTTAATGCAAAATAGGCATCATAAAAATTCTCATCAATTTTTATACTTTTTTTGTAGTAATCTATAGCCTTAATGTAATCCTCTAAAGCCCAATTGAGCTGATATGCTCTTCCTTTGAGGTATAATTTATAGGCATTAATATCTTTGGTGCCGATAATGGATATCCGTTCTGAAATATGAAGATGACCAAAATTTTCTCGTATCTGCTCTGCAATTATTAAACTTATTTCGTCTTGAAGTACAAATATATCTTCTAACTTTCTGTCAAAATTTTGCGACCACACCTGAAAACCATCATTGGTTCGTATTAATTGAACATTAATACGAATTCTTTTATTGAATATTCTTATACTGCCTTCTAAAACAGTAGAAACACCTAATTGATTGCCAATATGCCGAACGTCTATGTTTTTATTTTTAAAAGCGAAAGAAGAGGTTCTGGCTATAACTTTTAAGCCCTTTACTTTTGTTAAGGCGTTGATTATTTCTTCTGTAATACCGTCGCAAAAATAACCATTATCAATATCATTACTCATATTGACAAAGGGTAATACGGCTATAGACTTTTGGTTAATCAAAGTAGTGCTTTACTTAACAAATGTATAAAAATATGAAAAACACGGATAAGTTATCGCGAATCCACAAAAACGATTAACGTCACCTTAGTGTCTTATTATAAATGAGTTTTTCAATAGAAACATTGAAGAAGCTGCGACAAAAACTTTCGCTTTTAAGTGTAATACTAAATATTCATTATTTTGTGTTTTAATTATGAAATTCTTAAAAGAGAAACTGGAGGTGTTAATTATTTGAAAACTCACATTAAAAAAAGCAAAAAAGCAGTTAAATGTTTGTAGCAAGTTTTTTACTTAAAGATACTAGAACCTAGGATACGTCTTGTAGATATATTCCATAACGTTATTTACAATCCTATCACATTTCGAGTTACCAAACTCAAAAATATTCGTGTAGTCGGTTAAACTTAAAATGGAATTTTGAAGCATTTTCCTAGCCCTATGTAAACGCACTTTAACATTACTATTACTCAAATTTAAGCATTTTGATATATCAGAAATGGCTAACCCTTCAACCTCTTTTAGCATAAATACTATTTTGTACTTTTCCGGAAGCGTATCTATGGCTTTTTCCATAAAACAGGAGGATTCTTTATACATAGCCTTGTGTTCTGGGTTCATAATTGTGCGATCTTCAATTTGTAAAACATAATCGTCTTGTTGCAAAGCAACAGTTTTATATTTGGCCGCCTTTCTCTTTTTCTGTAAGGCCTCATTGATACCTATTCGTATTAACCAAGTAGAAAACATAGCATCATTATTAAATTGATATAATTTTTCAAAAGCCTTAATATAGGTGTCTTGCATAATATCTTCCACATCGGTTTCTATATCAACGTAACTCCTAATTGTTCTGAACAATAACTCATTATAACGGCGTAAAAGTATCTCAAACAATTCTATTTCACCATTAAGTACCTTCTCAATGATTAGAGCTTCATTAAGTTCATTTTTGATTGTGGGGTTGCCTTTCATATCGATATCATTTTTTATTGGATGCAAATTTCTTTTTTAGGTTACAGTATTTGTAACCTTTTTTTAGCAATCGCATCTAAACAACCTAAATCAAACTCGGTGTTTATCAAAATTTAATTCAAACAATTTATTAAACTCATGAAAATTAACGGAAAAGGAATGCTTAAAACTGAAGTTTTACCAAATAATGGTATTCAAGAATTACATCAAAATATAACGCATCAAGAAAAACTAAAAGTCATAGAGTATCATTTTGGTAAAATAATGGAAACGCTAGGTTTAAGTCTCGACAACCCTAGTTTAAAAAATACTCCCAAACGAGTTGCGAAAATGTATATCAATGAAGTTTTTAAAGGGTTGGATGAAAGTAATTTTCCTAAAATTTCTTTTTTCGAAAATGTTAGTGGCTATCGCGAAATGGTGGTGGTTGATAACATTACGGTTCACTCTTATTGCGAACATCATTTTGTTCCTTTTTTCGGAAAAGCAGCTGTGGCTTATATTCCAAAAGATAGAGTAATTGGGTTGTCTAAAATTAATCGCATTGTTCAGTTTTATGCCAGCAAACCTCAAATACAAGAAAAACTTACGGTTGAGATTGGGCAAAAACTAAAAGACCTATTAAAAACAGACGATGTGGCTATTTATATTGAAGCTAATCATTTATGCGTTGCATCGCGCGGCATTAAAGACAAGGAAAGTGTAACTAAAACAACCTTTTTTAGTGGAAAATTTTTAAAAGATAAAGAAAAGGCAAGATTTATTAATTCCATAAGTAAATAGCTTTTTATAAAATGTTTTGTAACCACTAAAGCTTTTTTGCATCAAAAAGTCAAACAAAATTAAATATAACAATATTATGAATACAAAAATTAAAATTACGGCTCTTATAACTTGTGTATTGCTATTATCGATACCCAATATGTTGTGGGGTCAAGAAACGCCAAAATTGAATGATGCAGAAATAGCTTCAGTAGCTGTTGTTGCAAACCAAATAGATATTGATTACGCTAAATTGGCCATTAAGCGATCTAAAAACCAAGAGGTTATTGATTTTGCTAAAAGGATGATGGAAGATCATAACGCCGTTATTAAACAAGCTGTTGCCTTGGTAACAAAGTTAGGCGTAACGCCAAAAGACAATGGTGTAAGTCAGTCTTTATTAAAACAGTCAAAAGAATCTCTTAAAAAGCTTAAAAAGGCTAAGAAAAAAGATTTTGATAAAACCTATATAGATAATGAAGTAGCCTACCATAAAGCAGTTATTGATGCTGTAAACGGCTTATTAATACCTCAAGCTAAAAATGCAGAGTTAAAAAGTTTATTGGAGGCCGTTGTTCCGGCGTTGGAAGTACATTTGGGGCATGCTAAAATGGCACAAAGTAAAATTTCAAAATAATGCGAACACATAAATCTTTAATCTCAAAATATTTACTGGTTTTTGCGGCATTAATTTTATTGATTATGTTTTTTATAGGCTTCAAAACCCCCGAAAACAATGTCGGTTTATCTGAAACGTCCACAACGCATACAGTAACCATATTTAGGATGAAATTTAATCCCGCCCATTTAACCGTAAAAAAAGGAGATACGGTTGTTTGGATTAATAAAGACTTTGTGCCCCATGATGTTACCGAAGAGCTCAATCAAAAATGGACCTCAAAACCTTTTAATAAAGGCGAAAAATGGTCGAAAGTAATCCATGAGGACATCAAGTACTTCTGTAATCTTCACAAGGTCATGAAGGGCACTATTACACTAGCTAAATAATTATAAATCAAATAACTATGAAATTAAATAATATCATTAAAACAATTGGAGTTTTCATTTTATTAATCACTGCAGTGGGTTGTGACAAAGACGATTCTGGTACTATTATCACAATTCCACCTGGTGAAGGTGATTTAAATTTACCGCCATTAGACCCACAATTAGTAGAACAAGGAAAGCAGGTTTTTAGATACGATACCTTTGGTGATGAAACATTTTGGACTGATGTGCTTAAAATGAATCAAGTAATTGAAAGTGCTGTAAGCCCCGTTACTGCATTAAGTGTTGGATTAAAAGTTGATGCTGCTGCTTTACCTGAAGCCGTGGTTACCGCTATTCAAAATGGAGAGGTAGATTTAGAAGACCCTCAAACTACCTTAACACTCTTGCAACTTAATGCTGTTGTTGGTGTTCAAGGGCAAGTTAGCGAAAAAGAAGACGGGAGCTTAAAGCTGGACAGAATGGGGATTACTTGTGCCCTATGCCATTCAACGGTTGATGATTCATTCGCCCCAGGTATAGGAAATCGTTTAGATGGTTGGGCCAACAGGGATTTAAACCCAGGTTTAATTATATCCCTGTCGCCAGCTTTAGATCAAGCTACTAAAGATATTTATGCGTCGTGGGGACCCGGAATTTATGATCCCAGATTTAATAATGATGGTATCAACAACCCTGTGGTTATTCCTCCAGCTTATGGCTTATATGGTTTACCCAAAGCAATTTTTACTGGTGATGGCGATGTAGAACACGAACCCGTTGGACCAGTGGCGTATTGGAATAGGTATGTGGCCGTAACTCAAATGCGAGGTCACGGATACTTTGAAGACCCACGTCTTGGTTTGGTAGTCGATAATAGAGAAGGTGACGACTTAGTAACAGATAAACTGCCCGCATTACAGGCATATCAATTTTCATTATCTGCACCTGAGGCTCCAACTGGTTCGTTTGATTTGGCTGCCGCTGAACGAGGTAAAATACTGTTTTCTGGAAAAGGACAATGCGCAACTTGCCATTCGGGGCCCTTATTTTCCGACGTTATCGAAGGCGGAAAGCTGCATCCCCAAAGCGCTTCTGTGGCAGTTGATAAAGATTATGTTAAGCGCTCTGCCACAAAGCTGTGGCGGGTCACACCATTAAAAGGGATTTGGCAGCACCCTCCGTATTTTCACGATGGTTCTGCAGCAACATTGGCCGATGTGGTGGATAGATATAACGTGGAAAACAATCTTAATTTAAATACTTCTGAAAAAGCTGATCTTACCGAATACCTGAAATCTATTTAAAATAGGCTTCGTAAACCAATAGTAATTTGATGTGTCATGTTGTTTTTTTTGCATCTCTTTTAAAAGCGGAAATCCATAAAGGAACCAATTTAAAAAAAAGAGATGCATTTTTTTAAATAGCCAAAACACTTATTTACTAAAATCAAAGATTTACAAAAGTCTATTCCCTTTTTTTTAATGAAACGCATAAAACATATTTTGTTTTCAACCAGAACCATGACGGTTCTGTTATTGATGTTTGCCATTTCCATGGCTGTGGCAACCTTTATTGAAAATGATTATGACACCGCTACTGCAAAAACATTAATATACAATGCCACTTGGTTTGAAATCCTTATGCTTTGGTTAATCATCTTGTTTACCGCCAATATAAGAACCTATAGACTTACAAGAAAAGATAAGTGGCCAGTACTCATATTTCACTTGGCCTTTGTTTTTATATTTTTAGGAGGTGCAACTACGCGATATTCAGGTTTTGAAGGGCAAATGCCTATTGAAGAAGGGCGAACCACCAACAAAATAATCAGTGACCTTACCTATTTTAAACTAGTTGTCTCCGACGGAAACAAAACACTCCGTTATGACAAGCACCCATATATGATGTCACATTTTAACGCTAAAGATACCAGGTGGCCGTTCAAAAGAACCTTCAAACAAAATTATCGGTTTGGTGACAAAGTGATATCACTTAAAACGCTCGACTACATTCCATTAGCTAAAGATTCTATTCAAAAAACCGAAACCGGAAAAAAAATGCTCAATATCGTTACCATTGGTCAAGGGCAACGAAAAAATAATTATATCCAAAGTGGTGATATTAAAGTAATTGATGGGATGTTGTTCAGTTTTAACAATCCCATTAAAGATGCGGTTCAATTGATAGAAAAAGAAGGAAACCTTACAATTGCCCTTCCCACTAACGGGCAATATTTATCTATGGAAGGGCAACGATTAGGCGCTGTAGTTGATTCAACTTTATTAGCTCAAAACTCTGGATCAATCAAAGCAAACAACTTTAAACCATTAAACAACAGAGCACTTTATACAGTAAACAATACCCGTTTTATTATTCCTAAAAAAGCCTTTAAAGGAAAAAAAGTTTACTACAACGGAGACAAAACCAACCCGAATAATAAAAATCTATTGGATATTATTCAGTTAGAAATCCGATCAGAAAAAGAGACTGACACCATCTTTATTAAAGGAGGTAAAGGTACAACACAACTTGACAAAACCATATGGATTAATGGTTTAAAAGTATCATTAGGGTTTGGGTCTAAAATATTATATACAGACTTTTATTTACGTTGTGATGATTTTTTACTTGACCGTTATCCCGGATCAAACAACCCGTCTTCATACGAGAGCGAAATAACGGTTATAGATGGTGATTATAAAAAACAACACCATATCTATATGAATAATGTTATGGATTATAAAGGGTACCGTTTTTTTCAAGCCAGTTATTTTCCAGATGAAACAGGAACCATCCTTTCGGTAAATGCTGATTGGTGGGGAACAAATATCACCTATATTGGATATTTTCTACTTTTTGCAGGCATGTTTTTAACCTTATTTTGGAAAAACACTTATTTCTGGAAGCTGAACAAATCATTAAAAAAAATGCATAAAAAAAACCAGAACCTGCTTTCATTATTGTTTCTCGTAATCGTTTTGGGTAGCTTTCATCCCAGTAACGCTCAAAATAATAAAGCAAAAATAACAGATACAATAAAGGTTAATCAAACCTTACCTGGTCCAAACGCTCAATTTGCTACACCCAAAGAACTCGGAACAAATAGAATTGTTAACCCTAATCATACAAAGAAATTTGGGCGCCTTTTGGTACAAGATTTTCAAGGTAGAATAAAACCTATGGATACCCACACCCTAGAACTACTTAGAAAACTTTACAAAAAAGATGCTTATCAATATGGTAATGTACTTATAAATTCAAACCAATGGTTTATTTCCATGCAAATAGACCCTGGCTTTTGGGCAGATAAGCCCTTGATAAAAGTGGGCAATAAAGGCGGCCATAAACTTATTAAAGAAACTGGTGCAAATAGTGAAGGCTATACATCATATGCTAATCTTGTTGATGTTAATACGGGAATTTATAAGCTTGAAGAACAAAACAATAAATCTTTTAGTAAACGAAAAGCCGACCAATCCAATTACGATAAAGCCGTAATAGAAATAACCGAACGATTCAACATTTTTAGCAATATAGCGTTTGGGTACTACACAACGGTTATCCCTGTAAAAAATGATCCTTTAAATACTTGGACGAGCTGGATTTATAGTACCAATGAAAAATCTGTTGAGATTGACAATACCGCTTATAAACTTTTAAGCAATTATTTTAATGGCGTTAAAAAAGGCTTAAAAACCCAAAACTGGACAGATGCCGATCAAACTATTGAAGACCTAAAATTATTCCAACAAGAGCTTAGTAAAGACATTATTCCAACACCCCTTAAGGTTAAACTGGAAATTCTTTACAATCATTTAAACCTGTTTTTTTGGCTTATGATTGTTTATAGTTTATTAGGATTTTTTATGATAATTCTTGGTTTTGCAGAGGTGTTTTCGTTAAAAACGAAACGCAATCAAAATATTCGATTTTTAACCAAAATAATGTTGGGATTGATGATTATAGCATTAATTATTCAAACAACAGCTTTAGCGGTGCGTTGGTATCTTTCCGGACATGCCCCATGGAGCAACGGCTATGAAGCCATTATTTTTATTTCGGCAGTAGGTGTACTTGCTGGGTTACTCCTTTACAAAAACCGGAATGCTTTTATTCCTGCTGCTGGTGCCTTAGTGGCTATGATTATGATGGGATTTGCACACGGTGGCTCCATGCTCGACCCGCAGATTACACCCTTAGAGCCTGTTTTAAAATCTTACTGGTTAATGGTTCATGTAGGTATTATTACCTCTAGCTATGGTTTTTTTGGTTTATCGGCGGTATTGAGTTTTATTTCTTTAATTTTATTTAGTTTTAAATCAAATAAAAAAACAAAACACTCTATAAAAGAACTGACTTTAGTTAACGAAATGGCTTTAACCGTTGGTGTTTTTGCATTAACTATTGGTACCTTTTTGGGAGGCATGTGGGCTAACGAAAGTTGGGGGCGTTATTGGAGTTGGGACCCTAAAGAAACCTGGGCCTTTATATCAATTATAATATATGCGGTAGTCCTGCACTTAAGATTGGTTCCGAAGCTTCGAGATAAGCTCACATTTAACATGGTTAGTTTATGGGCCATCTGGTCTATTATATTTACCTATTTTGGAGTTAACTATTACTTATCAGGACTACACTCCTATGCCGCTGGCGACCCTATACCCATACCGATATGGATTTATATTGCAGCTTCTGGTATGTTAATTTTATCATTAGTCGCTTATGTAATGAATAAAACACGTTTAAATACGTAGCTAGACTTGTTGATGATTTTTCTATTATTATTAATGATTTTAAAATTAACAGGAGCTAAAACTTGTAACCCGTTTGAATATAATTTTGATTTACACCAATAGTGATAAGGTGTGCTTTTACATCCTCTTCAAATTTTTTAGGACCACAAACGTAAAAATGTTGTTCTGTGTTTTGGATAAATTTTATTAAATAATCTTTATCAATTTTACCAAAATGGAGGTTTTTTGATTTAGCTCTACTTAAAGTAACAGACAATTTGGAACTGAATAATTTTTTCAATTTTGTATAAAATAAAATATCATCTTTTGTCTTGTTTGCATAAATTAACCTATGCTCTTTCTTCACATCAATGCCTTTATCCAGCATATTTTTAAATATGGGTAAAAAAGGAGTAATTCCAGTTCCCGCAGCAATAAAGGTTCCTCTACCAATATATTCGTAAGAATTCCAAGCTTTAGATAGTTGAACGATATCATTAGGCAATAATTCGGCAATACCTTTTGTTAGCCCATCCGAATTTGGATATATTTTTATAACAAATTCTAAATAATCATCTAGAGGTGCATTGACTAAAGTAAAAGGAGCTACAGATAGCTCGTAACCTGGTTTATCAATACTCAGGTCAACGGCTTGACCTGCCATAAAATTAAATTTAAATGGCTTTGTTACTCTTAACAAAACAACGTCGTGGCTTACAGTTATCACATGAATAACCTTTGCCTTGTGTGGAAAAATAAAACCCATCTTAATAAAGTTTAAAAGTCTTTATTTTTGGATGCAGTTCTACTTAATTAGTTACAAAATATTATATTCTTCATATGGTAATAATCATTTTTTACCTTTAAAATGAAATTTTGTAAAACTAAGAAGCCATAATATTTAATCGGAATAAAGATAATTAAGACTTCTTATAATATCTCAAAAAACAAACAACTTGATATACTTTTATTTATCACTTTGCACACATTTCACTAGTGCAGTTAATAGCTCCAATACTATTTGCTATAAATGACTGGCATCTGCCCTTTCCATTTGTTCCATAGGTTATCGTCCGTAATTAAACCTGCCATAAAGTGCGCTACATTAATACGACTTACTTTACCAGCATTAAAAATAGCACTTCGTGTTGGTGATTGATGAATCTCATAATCGCTAACTTCTTCTTCGTTTTAAGCCATCTGGCCTAACTGCAACCCATTCAATAAAATTATTGTTTTGCCCAACTTGTGTTCTTAAATAATCCGCAGCTTTCTCATTATCTACATGAGGTGGTAACAACAAACGCAGCAAACCAATAACGCATTTTTGTGCAAAAGAAATGGGCTCGTTTAAATCGCGATTTCGATTCCCTGTGGTGTTCATTAACACAAATTTTGTTGGGCTTTGCAGCCCATTAGATTGTATGGCTTCGCATAAGCGTCGTGTAGCATCCGTTACGAGTTTTCGGGGTTGCCCGTAAATACCTTTAAAAGTTAAATTATGACCAAGGCAAGACGCAACGGCGTGACAATCCTTGACTATTTCAGTCATTTCCATATCGCTTAGTGCCAATACACTAGCAGAAATAATTTGGAGATTACCGTGGGTTTTCCATGATTCGGGTAACTTTTCAGGTGTTCTTACAATTACTTTTACTTTATGGTTTTGATCGAGAAGTTGCTCAACTAATTTTCTTCCTGTGGCTCCACTTGCTCCTACTACTAAAATTGTCATACTGATTTTTTTGATTGATTGATATATTTTTAAGACGATGTATAACTGGAATTGTTTCGTTTAAAGCCCCTTTGCATTACGCAATATGTTTACAACACGTGTATGTGTTATCTCTAGCAGATTCCATTGGTAGCCTTCAAAATCGGTGGTATTCATAAATTGAATCACAACAGCATCAATATCTTTATGATATTCTGCTATACATTGGTAACCTGGAGCCAATCCTCCATGATTAAATTCATAAATAGACGCATAGGTTTCCATTTCGCTTTCACTAAGTAACGACCCATCATTTAAAGCTCTTAAAAAGATGCCAACATCTTCAGCGGTAGCTATCATCATACCATTATTCTCGTTTTTAAAATCCTTTTCAATGCCAACATAATAACCGCTCATAACATCGTCTAGATTAACGTTATCAATTGATCCAAAAGTATGCTTCAACCCAAGCGGCCTTAATATTACTTTGTTGAAATAGTCTTGACGACTACCGCCCGTAACTTGCTCTATAATTCTTGAAAGCAGCAAGTAGTTTGTATTGGAATAGCCATAATCTTTGTTTGGCTCAAATTCCGCCGGTAAATCCAATGCATATTCAAGCACGTCTATATTGGTGTTTGGTTGATTGTTCCAAAATTCAGGATTGTCCGTGAAATTAGGAATGCCGCTCCGGTGTTTAACCATCATTCGCAAAGTGATTTTATCAGCATTTTCAATTCTATTTAACAGTTCAGGAAAATAATCGACAAGTGACTCATCTAAAGACAAACGATTTTCACTATCCAATTTGGTAATAGCTACTGCGACATATAACTTGCTTATGCTTGCAATTTTGAACAAAGCTTTAGGGTTGGCGGGTATTTTCTGTTCTTTATTATGATAACCCGCTGCATAAAACGCTGGTGGTTTGCCCGCTTCATCAACATATACAATAACACCATCAAAACCATAGCTCAAGGATTGCTCGACTTGCTCCTGTACTGTATCTGGTAACGGTAATATCCATGCTTTTACCAATATCCAAGGCACAAACCATAAGGATATAAATGTACTAACAAGTAATACGATTCTAAAAATTTGTTTTGCTTTTGAGGTCTTTGGTTTAGCACGTTCCATTAATCCTGATGATTTTGTTTTATAGTACAAATATATTTTAGATTGGAATAAAAATATATTGTGATTTACTGAACTGTTACATATTATGGATGAATTGGTTAACTACACGTGATATATGGTATTTCATTTTAAAACCATTAGCGCTAAAGCTAAAGCATTTCCCTAAAATTATCACGTTAAAATTAAAACTATTTATATTATATTTAATTAGAAGAATATTAAATATATAAGTATGAGCGAAAAAAGGAAACCAACAGACTGTTCCCTTCTTATAAAATGTTTATTTCTAAAATAAGAAAATAGCTGCCAAATTTAATTCTGATGCTCAATTAACTATTTCAACAATCAACACAACATATAAAAGGTACTTCTGTTAATGGTGATGTTCTTAAAATACGGAATTGTCCCAAATTATCGGATAGCGCTTTTTCATTTCTCAATTTATGTCCATTAATGATGTTTGCATAATCTGGTAAGTGTTCGTCCAATAGTTCCGTTGGAAAATTGAGATAATCGAAGAAATTGGTAATATTACCAAATACCTCAACTACAATGATGCTTAAAGGAGAATCTTCAGGCAGTCCATACCTATTTAACAAGATACCAATCTCTTTATTAGTCCAGCTACAGCTTCCTGTTTTAACTTTATCCTTATAAATGGCGAGTTTAGCACCTTTAATTAAAGATGCATTGGTAAATGATGCATTTGCTGGAACGGGAGTAACAAAATCTGGTTGTTTTCTATATGTGTCATACGCCTTTAATAATTTACGTGACGTATCAACATCTGGAGTTACCATTTTTCCTTTAGAACGTCTTTGAACAAGTTTAGAAACTTTACTTCTGGTTGTTTGATCCAAATCTAGTTTATCTACTTGGTTAAACAATTGAAATTGAGCCAGTAAATGGCTAGCTTTCTCCTGTTCTTCTTTCTCGGTTACATGAAATTTATCCGTTTGTTCCATATTTTCAACCAACACAGAAGACAGATTCAAGTCGGTTTTAGCCTTAATTGGGTTTACAAGTTTCATTAATTTTTCATCGAGCAGAATGTTCCTAAATTCTGCACCATCGGCCTGCTCAACTTGGGTGTAAAGAACACAATGTAATTGGGTGCGTGGCGGATCTGCTGTAACATTCTTTCCGTTGAGAACCGTTTTGGCATAAGGCGCATTTACCTTTACCTTAATTTCATCCCTATCTACATTGCAGAGCAACGTTGGAGCTGGATGTTGCATGCCTGTAACTCGTAATGGTCTGCTGAAACGCCCATTAGCAGTACTCCACAAGTTATCTTTTCCTGGTTCAAGATTACTCCAGTGTCCATGACCAATCCTGAATTCGTAGGTAAAAAACCCGAATAATTCGGGGCTTTCAGGGTGTAGCCCCGGTGGCAAAGGCAACAAATAATGAATATCGTCATTATCGCTTGCTTTTTCCATGGCTTGCATCGCACTTAAACCAGCCATATCATCAGTCTGATTAGGGGTGATACTTCTAACATACTCGGGATCTATGGGGAGAATTGGATCTGGAAGAGTTTCGTCCATTATTTCCCGATTATGACTCAACATTTGATCGGGTGCATAACGCAGCAATCTGCAAAACAACGTATCATGCGGGTCTTTTACAGCCTCTTCCAGCTCTACCCATAAATAGCGCTGCCGTGGCTCTGTGGCACTATACTTTTCATTTTTTATATACGGAGAAAAAGCCATTCCTACGCTCACAATTTTTGGAACTTGCGCTGGATTTATAGTTGTTGGCAACGTTAACTTATCCGGTTTGTGCTCTTGGACACTACCATGATTTGCTTTAAAATGCGGCGTAATAGTATAATCTACCTCTAGTTCATCAGGGAAACGTAACTGACCATTGGTTTGCAAAAGTTTCGATTTTGGTTCGATGGCATCTATAAATATTAAGGTGGTATAGTTTCTGTTTACAATCCCAAAATCATTAGCAATCAATGACTCAAAGGACGCGTAGTGTTTAAGTTCAATATCACCTACTTTCAAGGTTTCTATTTCTTCATCATCTTTAAATTTTTTATTTCTAGAGATAGAAAAACTAACATTCTTCAAAGCATCCCAACTCCAATCTCTATTTATACGGTACACGATACAACCTATCCAATGGTTGCATAAGTCGCCTTTTGAACCTAAAGTAATACTACTATGATCTGGGGCTAAATGATGCTGTATTTTATTGCTACATCCAAAAACAACACGCTCTCCTTTTTCTCCAACAAGAGTCATTCCTTTTGAGACGACTCCCAGTTGTTGGGCCAGCCTCTCGACAATATCAGGAATAGTATTTAGGTTTTGAAGGTTATGAAAAATTTTCGTGTTACGCTGTTTAATAATATGTTGTGGATCTGGTTGCAAATAAATCGCTTTTATCGGAGCAATATTTGGTTTTAACAATAACATATCATCTTCAACAATAGATTCCTTATAAAATAGGAATTGCATCGTTTTACCGTAGCGAGAGTCTAAATTAGGATTGGCTGCATTCTCAAATCCAAAATAATTATCTTGATCTTTGCACACACCTCTGAGGGTTACCCTTATTTTTCGAGCTGTTGGTAAAGGCAATTCGTTCATGGCATCAATGGCAATATTATTAATTGTCAAATCATTAAAAGGATCAGCCTCATTACCTAAATTCAATGCATTAACATCTCTAAAAACAATGGGTACGCTAAGTTGCCCATCAAAATCTGCTGGAAAGTTACGATGGGTTTTATACAATGTGATATAATTTTCTCTCCCGCTCTCACTCAATAGGTTATCTAATCGCAAGGTTTCCACTTCTACTTTAATCTCCACTCTATCTACATCCGGATCAGCTATTGCAGGAGTTATGATCTGCTTAGGGATAACATCTGAAGATGTCACGCCGGTTGCTGACTGAATAAGTAAGGCTACGGGATCTAATCCTCTTTCTTGATATTTATTGGTAAAAACTACCGCTGGGTAAGTAAGTAGTGGGCGACCTATTTCTAGCACGGGATTTGCATCAAAGATTGATACATCATCCACTATGGTTTCATTAAAGTAAGTTATTGTTACATTTCTAACACCCTCAGGTTTATTTATCTGGCAAAGTCCCGGAGCGATATATCTTTTAAATAAGCGTTTTGAGGTTGGACTAGCCGCATTATTATGCAACTCGTCTTCCATTCCCGGGCCACCTCCACTAATGTCCATCATTCGCACCCTAAATTCATAGGTGTTTCCGTATAAGAGTTCAGCTTCAACAGGCACCGCATCAAAGGCATTTGTGGCGTTAACGTTTTTTGCAACTCCAACAGGATCTAACTCTTCATTATTGCGGTAAATCAAAATAGAATCTGCATCTTTTAATACGATGCTTTTACCTATCCAGCTGGTAAAATACATGGGCAACCAATAAGCACCATTGGTATCATTATCGGGTTGTGTTGGAAATACTTGGTATGGTAATTCCAACTGATCGTTTACGGAATTCCCCAGACTAACTCCTCCAATTGTGTAAACCTGTTTGCTTTTTACAAGGTTTAAGCTATTCCACTCGAGGGCATTTTCCTTTTTTACATCTACTTTGTATCCATAAACGCCTAAAGGCGCATCAATTCTTTTACCTGGGTCTTCAGGGTTATGTGTTAACTGGCGAATGTACCAGATTAGGATTTGTTCATCATCCCATGCTAACCTGAAACCCAAGTCGTTTACTGGATGAGCGCCATCCTGCTGCTCACTTAATAAATTACTGCTTACAGGCTGCGCTGCATGCACAATTTTAGCAAAACCATCGTTGTACTCATTTAGCTCTGCAAATATTTGATCCCACGGTGCTTTTGGAGGTTCTGGGTCAACTAATGATGATGCCTTACGGAATAATACAGGAAAAAGTAAAGGCGCAAAAACAGGACGCGGTTCATCTATTGTTAATTTTGGAAGTCGTGCAGCATAACGTTTTACAAAAGGGCCATCGGCGTCTTCAAAAAGCCGTTCCTGAATATCGACATAATCTGCATTGACTAGATCAACATAAATATAACTTCCCTTATCGTACCAATCTGAGTGATCTGAAACTGAAATCTCAGTGCTATAGATCATACCACAAGCTTTGGCAAGCATGGGTTGACGGAGAATATGGGCAAATACTTGTCCCCAACTCATATCGTCACTATTCTTCCAATCTGCTTTTTTCTTAGCCGGTTCTCTTATAGCACAATGGTAACTGTCATCGGTTTTTGCATTTTCATGTCGAGGTGTTGTAAAATTGAAAGCATTTCGATAGGTCTTCGGTAAATATTTATTTACGATAATCTCTTGTGTTTCAGCTTTATCTGTTGTATTGTCTAAATTGATTTTTGCTCCAAAATCTGCTGCGATAGCCTGTAATAATGCTTTCTTATTCACAGCCGTAGAAACGTTGATAGGAATTGTTTCTGGAACACTACCCGCGTTAGTTGAATTACTGATAGGCCATTGATCCAGACCTTTTACAATCTTTATTTCAAACTCAGGAATAAGGTCGGCAAAAGATGTTGCTACATTATCGGGAGCAGGTAAACCCGTATTGCTATTAAACGGATCTTGATTCCTCGGAATCAGTACAATATTCAACTTCATTGTATTTCCATCGAATCCCTGCGGAAAGACCATCGTGGTATATCTTCTTTTAGTTTCCATATCTGTTGTTGTAATTAAAATTTGTTATGGCCTTGCTGCTTATGCCACTTGTCTGTCTTCTCCCCATGTTTTTGAAAAACTGATATCAATGATCAGGAATATGCTAATGTCCAACGCAAAAGTTACCTGAGCTGAAGCATTGGTTTCGTTCCCTATTCTTTCAATAATTCCCTTGGCTTCAATCATTATGGTCACTGTAACAATACCTCCTAGTAAATTGGCATTCCCTTTAAATGTCATTAAAGCCGTAATGATTACTTTGTCTATGTCTGCATACATCGTAATACCCATCATGTAAGTTACACTGGCATTTCCTACAACGGGTAGGCTTACAACAATAGAGACTCCAAAGGCGAAGGCCAATTCTAAATTTGGGCCTACTTTGGTATCGGCAGCAATCTTCACACCAACTGAACCTACTGCATAAACGGAGCCTACACCAACAGATACGCACATAACACTTAAACCTCCTTTGAATTGAAGGAATGCGCCAGCGGTGGGCAGCAATTGTGCAGGATCCGTAGTCACTTTTAGGGCCGCATTAAAATATACGCCCAAGGCTAATGAAGCCTCCAATTTTAGTGGTGTTTGTGCACTATTATACAATTCGTCCGTAGGAGGGAAACGCACTAGCGGGATTTCTTTGGTAGCTTCAAATTTATACTCCCAAATTTCGCCGTTATTTCCCATGGCAATTTTCAGCCCTTTTTTCATGGCTTCTCCATAATTGCCTTGACTTAATTGTGCCAATACTTCCAGAATATCAATAACTGGTTGAAGCTCATCGCTGAATTCTATTTCTGGGACAGGCAAGCCATTAGTTCCTGAATTATCACCACCTTCATACCCAGTTTCCTTACCTTTATTGGCATCAAAATTTCCTTTTATGGTCATCAATCGTTTCATATCTCCAAGATCCACCACCATAGCGAGGTTGTTTACCCTACTTTTCCATGTTTCAGCTGCTTCATTAGCAAAGGAATCAACATCAAAATTCAACTTACCATCAACGTGATTTGAGTTTGGTGCAGAAGGTTTATTTTTCGTATTGTATTCAATGTAAATCTTTAAGGCATCGGTATCCACCAAGGGTACTTCAAATTGCGGAATATCAAATTTCAATGCCTTATCTAGAATACCGTTGGCTCCTTTTTGGAGCATTTTCATGCCTTGATCTACAATGGCATCTCCTGCTTTCTCAACTTCAATCTCCATTAATTCCAAGACTTTTGTTTCGCCATCTTTCAATGCGTTAGTAACAAAGGCTTTCACATCGTTCCCAGAACTATCCTTACCGTTTAGCATAGGCATCGCCTTACCAAAATTGTCAATGGCATTACCAATATTTGGAAAAATAGTACTCCCTTCCAACAAACGGTAGGCATCAGCAAAAACAGGAGGCGTTTTACTCAATAATTTTTTAATATTTTTTCCGAATGACGGCGTTAAAAAGAGTGCTTTTTGGGTTGCTGTAGATTGCAAAAACCCGAAATTAATTGTTTGATTTGATGCCTTTTTAAGAATTTCCGTTGGATGAGCAATTCGTAATAATTGACTATTGACTACGGTTGGATTAATAACCTTGTTTTTAATCCATTTTCCTGTACGAATAAGTGGTACTGTAGTGCCCGAAGGTATAGGTGTAACTTCACCTGTTCCCGCCTTATGCTGGACTACCGACCAACTACCAGCCTTTGGTAAAACCACCGTTCCGCGTGCAGCTACTACAAAAACAGGCTCTCCGTTTTTATCATTTGCATTATTTACATCAAAGCGGTCAATACGCATTTGCTGGTCGCTTTTATTCACATTGATAACGCAATCTAAGTCTCCACCTATACTACCTTGTTGAAGATTTAATAGTGATTTCAATTGTTCTGATGTTAATGGTTTTCCTGCAGGGGCAACCTGTACATAGCCTAAAATTTTCTTGGATACTACCTTTTTGTTAACATGACCCTGTATCGGGTTTTCAATTTCAACATCGGCATCAAAATAAACGCCACCGCATTTTACGGGTTCCGATTTTGTTGCTCCTGAATGCGTGATTTCAACTCCTTTTATACCATCAACATAAGTTTCTCCATTTATGAAAGTGTTTGTAGATGTAAATTCCTTAACAGCTGGTGCGTCCTTAATATTTCTAATATTAAATAACCCTTTAATTGTCCCGGGATGAAATTCAAACGGTGCGTTTACGGTTTTAAAATCCGCATCTGTAAGGTTGGGGTCCATAGGGTCTTTTCCCATTTTCAAATAGCGGTAAGAAAAATCGAATAAACCATCCGATTCAGCTTTCCAACCACTATCTGTTCTGTAGATACGACCAGTAGAAGTTCGGAAAACAGTAATGGTTCGTACCACTCGAATACCCCAAGGATATAAAATACTTTTCACTTGAATGACTTCGTGCGCTGTGCGCCCCATCATCACATCAAATTTTGCTTGACTGGTTTGAGCCATCGCAGCAGTAGGGCTTACCCAATCGCTAAAAATATTAGCGCCATAACCCGTAACATCCATACGGGAAACAGGAACACCTCTGGAATCTTTTAATTTATTGGATTTACTCAAGACACCAACCAAAAATTCATTGTTAAAAATTTCTGTTACTCGATGCCCAAGATTACTTGCTCCCGATTTTGCTCCCAAAGGATCCAGTAAGTTATTTAATTGAATGGTATACCCTGGAAACATAGGACTATCTTCTTCTTCAGGAGTAGGTACAGGTTTACCGAAATCCCCAGCAGTTAGACTTAATTGGATACCACCACGGTATTTATTAGTACCGTCAGCATTTTTTCGAAATTCTGGCCGGAGGTTGGTAATATTCGGTTTGACCGGTTCAATAAAATTTTTGGAAATATAACTGATTGCCTTTAATCCAAAAGGAAGTGTAAAGGCCGAAACGGTATAATTCTTAGGATTGTCCTGAAAATCATCAACTATCGAATCGACGACGGGAATTGGTGCAAGACCTACCAATTCCTGATTGTTGTTCCATATACGGGTTGGACCGCCATCATCTTCATAAAACAAAGGACCAGCTTCTGGGTCCATAGGAAGCTTGATAGAGGCTGGTGGGTCTGATTTGTCGGGAGGCGTCAAATTAATTACAGGTTCCCAAGCAATTTGTGGCAACATAAATGATCGCGCCATTTTACCTTTAACTTTAACTTGCATCCCTTCAACAATAAAAGGCCAGCTATTTTGAACCACCAACGAATTTTCTTCTGTTCCTGCTGTCACTCTACCTGTTTTAACAATAATCATATCACCACTAACACTAACTCCTAATTGGTTGGCATTACTACTAATATCTAATAAGGCAAATGGTTCTGCAGAAAGCCTGCTTCCTACAACCCCATCCCAAACGTTTTCAAGATTATGCTTTCGTATTTCTTTAAAAAGGGTTTTCTCGTCATAATTGGTTGCCAAAGTGGGTTGGTCTGTTTGAACATTAAAATCTAAATCTGGTTGGATTTCTAAATTTTCTAGCAGATTATTATTCGTTTTTGCTAATTCTTCTATATAAGATTTATTCACCTTTACGGCACTCATAATCTGCCCGGTGGCGTGTAAGGTTTTTGTGGCGTTATCTTTAAGTGATTTTAATCGCTCTTTGGTAAGCGCTATTCTATCGGCAGGTTGTTTTTTATGAAGAAGAGGTTTTAATCTTGCTTTTCTATTACGCAAAATTCTTGATATATTTTTGGCGCCAATAGCATGCGTATCTGCTACCTTAATTGTATCTGAACTTGCAATCTTATCAGCAGTATGAGAAACCGTGGGAGTATCGCTTAAATCAGTCACTGATGGTGTTGCAAAAGAACCAAAATAAAATCCAGTTGAGACCTCATCTATGCGCTCCTCAACTGGTCTATGCTTTACAGCGCAAATAAGCATATTAAGACTGTACTTGCGAGAGTTGTTAAATGTACCTTGACTTCTAAATAACCGTTCCCAAGATTTTAATTTCCCAACATAAGGGTCTGGTAAAGTTGGTAAATAACTGTAAAGTCCGAACGCCAGAAAAAGATTGCCTTTCGTCAATTTTAAACAATCCGTATCGACTTCTCCAAAAAGAAGACAGGTATTCACTTGAGAAACTGTAAAAAGAGCATTTTCTAAAGCAATAGCGACTGGTTTTGGAAGTTTTTTCTTTTTTGTTTTAGATAAATTATCGGCAATAACATTACCGTCATATAAATAAATTAGCCGTCGTTCATCCGAAGCAGCAAGCATAAAGGCGGAAGATTTAGTACGAACCTCAAAAGGTTCGCCGTTTACTTTTATGGGCCTATCAACATTAAAGTCAGAATCACATTGCGTTGTTATGTACTCTTGACTTTCGGTACCAGAAATATATAAAAGTATGGGCGTATTCTTTAAAAATTTAAGATCGGTTGAAGAACTATAGGGGTTTTTACCGTCTTGCCATAAATCATAATGTTGCGATGTGCCCGAACCATCTGCGGCGTAATCTGATATGGAAAGGCTTCCCGGAGCACCAATAATTAGAGGTTGCACGAGGCGCACATCATCATTGTCGAGATTTGGCCATGATGCTCTCAAACCTTTATCACAATGCAGTATAATACCACCGTTTCCTTTCGCATTTAGCGGATGATTCACATCAATTTGAGCGGTAGGCAAAAACCAATAGCTCTGTATAATTGGTGCATTACCTGAAATGTTTATGAAATTGCCACTATTAGTAGAGACTTGAAATTCGGATTTGTTTTGTTGCAAAGGAAATGCCAGTACATTTAATATTGAATTGTATGATATAGCTGGATTGGGTACGGAATTGTATGTGAATTTTAAGGATTGTCCATACATTTTTGAAAATGACTCACCTATTGATAAGGATTTAATCTTTTTTGTTGTTCCGTTCCAATGAAATTTGAATACTTCAGGTAATTTAAATTCACAGTCTCTAGAATCTATTCCATATTGTGATGTTTCCGATGAAGTGATACTGGCATCTCCTTTCATCAATAAAGATATTTCAATGTTTGTATTCGGTTTTAAGGTAATTTTCTTATTAACAAAAGCTGGTGCTTTACTCAATTTAATACTACCAGATTTCACCTTTAATCCAACAAAAAGAGTCTCTGGTGCATTTAATGCAAGAAGTTTTGCCTTTATCCAAACTGTGCCTGCGGCGATGGCATATTCATTAATCGGTCTAATTGGACGGATTCTATTCCTACGATTTCTCTGAATTTTAGGTTTGAACAATAGCACAGGAACTCCACCCATATATAAGGTGGTTAACTTAATGGTTTTATAAACATCTACCCATGCATAGCGTCCTTCAGAATTGATAAATGGCCCCATGGTTTCGAAAGTTTGCGCACCATTAGCCCAATCTGGAATACTTCCTGAAACCTGAGAAGTCCTCGCAGGTATGGTTCGTATAAATGTGCGAAAACCATCATCCTTGGATGTTTTAACTGTATCTTTAGCAACTTTTTGTATAATCTTCAATCGGTCACTATTAATGTTTTCTTTGCTATAAAAATTAGAGTTTGCAAATAATTGTTCACTGCCTACATCCTCATTTTGAAGTAATGAATTAGCAATTCTTTTTTGTGCCTTTTGAAGTTCCTTTTCTTGCGAATCAGTAGTGGGTTTTAAATGGCCTGTGATACTTTCAAGGAGCGAAGTTAATTGAAGGTGATTCATAATTCATTGTCTTTAATGAGGATCCTATTATTAAGTGCCTATTAAAAAGTGGGAATTATAAAATAAAAAGTAATGACTAGAAAACTTTTAAGGAAACCCAAAAACGCCACTAGTAAATCGTAAATTACCAAAAAGGGAGAGATAATTTATAAATTTATATCAAATTCTAAGTTTTTCCTAATTTTTTAACAAAAATGTTGATTAATTATTTATGGAATGTAATTTATTTCTAAAGATTTATTCAATAAGTAGATTAAGTTAAAAACTGAAAAGTATATTTACTTCCCGATACAGAAATTAGCAAAAATATTCCCCAATAAATCATCACTGGTAATCTCGCCTGTAATTTCCCCAAAGTGGTATAAAGCTTGACGGATATCGATAGCCAAAAGGTCGCCAGATAAACCGGTTTCTAAACCAAATCTAACTTTTTCAACCTCTTCCAACGCTTTTAATAACGAATCGTAATGCCTTGTGTTTGTGATTATTGTGTCACTATTCCTTAAAGCGCCGGTATTAACAAATTCCAGTAGTTTTTCTTTTAGGGCATCGACGCCTTCACCTGTTTTCGCCGATAATTTTAAAACAGGCGTTTTCTCGAAATCTTCTGAAATAGTCGTAATTACCTCCGTGTCATTTTTACTGATTTCATCAACCTTATTCAAAATAACAAGCAATGGTTTTTGTGGATATTTATTTTTTATTTTTTCTATTTCTACTTTAAACTTTGAGCTTTCCGTTTTAAAGGCTTTAGCATCCAACAACAGAATAACAACTTGGGCTTGCTCAATTTTTTCAAACGTCTTTTTAATACCAATACTTTCAACAACATCCTTTGTTTCTCGGATTCCGGCGGTATCTATAAACCTAAAACCAATCCCACCTATCGAAATTTCATCTTCAATAGTATCGCGTGTCGTACCAGCGATATCTGAAACAATGGCGCGTTCTTCATTTAAAAGGGCATTTAAAAGTGTGGATTTCCCCACATTGGGCTCGCCAACAATAGCCACGGGAATTCCGTTTTTAATCACATTGCCAACCGCAAACGAATCTATTAAACGTTTTAAAACCAAAGTAATTCGCGCCACCAAATCCTTAAATTGTGTGCGGTCGGCAAATTCGACATCTTCCTCAGCAAAATCGAGTTCCAATTCTATTAACGATGCGAAATTTAAAAGTTCTTCCCGCAGTTTTGCAATTTCAGATGAAAACCCACCACGCATTTGCTGCATCGCTATTTGATGACTTGCTTCGTTATCGCTTGAAATTAAATCGGCAACAGCTTCAGCCTGACTTAAATCCAATTTTCCATTTAAAAAGGCGCGCAGTGTAAACTCACCTGCGGTTGCCATTCTACAGCCCTGTCTTAAAAAAAGTTGGATAATTTCCTGCTGTATATAATTAGACCCATGGCACGAAATCTCGATAACATCTTCACCTGTATAAGAATTTGGATTCTTAAAAATGGACAACAATACTTCATCAATGGTTCTGTCACCGTCAATAATATGCCCTAAATGTATGGTGTGCGTTGCTTGTTTACTTAATATTTTACCAGAAACCGATTTGAACTGTTTCTCCGCAATTCGAATAGCATCGCTCCCAGAAAGTCGAATAACGGCAATGGCCCCTGCCCCAGAAGGTGTTGCCAATGCCACTATGGTATCTTGATTTATCATGATGCAAAAATAGTAAAATGCTTTGCCATTTTTGATAAAGCCGCTGTAATATAATTAGCTGTAAAACCCTTAATTAAAATGACAAAAAACAAATATTTGACGTTTTCACGAAAACCATTTCGTACAACCAATCGTAATTTAGGATTTTATGGGTAAAAAAATAGCGACAAAAACTTGTATTTAACTGAACAAAAGCAACTTAAAATGAAAACTTTAAGATTATTGCTACGGATTTAATCAAAACATTGCGTTCTCCATAAAAATAATTATATCCTTAAATATATTATGTATGCATAGTATATTTGCAAATCTATTTTTTTGCAAATGTGACTTTTTAAATTCTTAAGTGTCATAAGTAGCAGTAAACCAAAACAGTATAATTTTTAATCCACCTAGGGCAACGAGGAAAAGATTTGCCGCTTTATGAAAATTATCGAATCTGAATTTTCAAATCATATTATTAAATCCGTAGAAAAAGATTTGGGAAATATCCACTTCTTTAATCATATCGCGGTGGTGGAATTTAATGAAGGTGTTCATGTCGACATTAACAATTCCGAAGAGATATTCAACGAAATTAATGCTTACTTTGGTAGTGCTAAACCGTTTGGAGTTATTGCAAATCGCATAAACTCATACTCTGTAAAGCTCTTAGATGCCGATTTATTCAGAAAAAAAGTTAAAAACCTATGTGGATATGCCGTTGTTAGCTACAACCTTGCAGGTAAAATGAATGCCGAAATAGAAAACAGTTTTTGTCTTTCCGAAAACATAAGTTACGACAACATTAAAGACGCCATTAGTCATGTTTGCGGCAAAGTAAAAATAAGCACGTCTTTTTCTTTAAACTAAATAAATACCATCGGGCTTTATTTCAATAAGTTTCTGTTTATACAACGAACCAACCGCTTTTTTAAAGCTCTTTTTACTCATTTGTAGCTGCTCTTTTATAGCCTCGGGATTCGACTTATCAGTAAGATTTAAATACCCGCTATTGTCATCTAGCTCTTGCATAATGCGTTCGGCATTGGGTTCAATATTCCTATAGCCTATTTGCCCTAGAGCAATATCCAATTTATTGCCGGGGCGTATTTTTTTAACTATCCCTTTTAGTTTGTCGCCAACACTAATATCCTTAAAAATCTGGTCTTTATAAATCAAGCCCAAATGCTTTTTATTTACAATCACATTCATCCCAATATCCGACGGATGCGACACGATTAAATCAACCTCATCAAACTCGGCAACCGTAAGTTCTTTATTGTCTAAAAACCGATTAGTTTTACTCGATGCCACAAGTCTTTCGGTTTTTTCATCCAAATAGCAATGCACCAAATACCAACCACCGGGTTTCATTTTAAAGGCCTGTTCCTTAAACGGACAAAACAATTCCTTAACCAATCCCCAATCCAAAAAGGCCCCGTAATCAGTCACTTGGTTACAGCGTAATACTGCAAAATCACCTCTCATAATATAAGGCATATCGGTAGTGGCAACAGGTCGTTCCTCATTATCCAAATACACAAAAACATCCAGCTTATCCCAGATTTTAAACGTCTCCGGAACGTACCTATTGGGCAACAAAACCTCGTTGTCTTCATCATCAATTAAATACACACCGTGGTCGGTTTCACGTAGTATTTCCAAAGTATTTATTTGTCCTAAATGTATCATGCGGCAAAGGTAACATTTTTTAATCCGCGGTTGTAATTTACAGCCGCTCAACTTAAATCTTTTGTATTCTTTTATTTTTTTTGGGCGCATCCCTGTCGGGTCGGGCTATCCGCTACAAGTCCTCGCTTCGTCCCGATAACAATCGGGACGCGCTGTGGGCTTTCCACTTCTATCCCTTGCGCAGCTAGTCTGCAGTGGACAGTAATCAGTCCACAGTCAGTTATATGTTTGCAAGCAATTGAAAAATAACACAAAATTTGCACTAAACTGATACACAATAAAAAGTATAGCCCCAAATTTCGACAAAGTCGAAAACATCAATCTGCAGAAATAATGAGAGAAGGAATGGAGTCACAAAGCGCAGCTTTAAGTGAGAAATTCCGAAAACGAATGGTGCTTTAGCAATTTCCTCAGATTGATTTGATTTTTTGGTTCGTTTTACATCAAGGTAAAATGAACTTAACTTAATTTTCACCATAGCATGCTTATTTATTAGCAACATTCTTTTTTTAAACCATCAAAAATCAATACACTAAAATTTTAATACAAAAAAAAACGCTGCAAAATTGCAACGCTTTTAAAATATATAAAACTGCCAATATTAATAAGCAGATTCCTTACCAAAATGCTTAACCAATAAATAGTAAACCACTGCTCTGTATTTGTTTCTGTTAGATTGTCCGTATTTATCCATAACAGCTTTTATGCCTTCATCTAAATTGGCACCATCCTTTAAGCCTAATTTTTTAATTAAAAAATTGTTTTTAACAGTGGCTAATTCAGATGCGTCCGACCCGGAAACTGTTGCTGCATCTGCATTGTAAATTGATGGTCCACAACCAATAGTCACTTTAGTTAATAAATCCATGTCTGGGTTAACACCACATTTGTCTTTTAAATCTGCAGCATATTTTGCAATAAGCTCGTCTCTTTTACTCATAATTAAATAGTTTTTTTTAATGAAGTTATTTGATGTTCTGCATTTAAGCAAAAAACTCAAAACAATTCAATGGGTTAATAAATACGTTTTTAAAGATAGTTATTTTTTTAGACACAACAATTTACAGAAAGTCACTTTAGTTTAGCCCATAGCCTTAAAATAATCAAGTAACACTTCATCATTCAAATGTTTTGGTGTGAATATTTCCAGTAATTTGGGCTTATGGCTTGCTGTATAAAACGTATTCAAACGGTCTTTTAAGTCAGCTGCATCGGATACCGATTCGTATTCAAAACCATACATGTTGCATAAATGTTCGGCCGTTAAATTGTGGTTGGTTTCAAAATAGGTATCGAAGTTTTCTGTGTTTTTATGCCCGGGAAGAATCCTGAAAATACCGCCACCTCGATTATTGATAACAATAATTCTAAAATTATTTGGTATAAAATTATTCCACAGTGCGTTGCTATCGTAAATAAAACTTAAATCGCCCGAAATAAGTGTGGTTTGTTTGGGATTTGAAACCGCGCAACCCACAGCCGTACTTGTGCTGCCATCAATACCACTTGTGCCTCGGTTACAAAACACCTCCAAGGTTTTGTTTAAATCAAACAGTTGTGCGTAGCGCACCGTGGAGCTATTACCCAATTGCAAAACGGTGTGGTTGGGTATGTTGTTTAAAATAATTTCGAAAGCTTTTAAATCGGAAAAGGTTACGCTTTTAAGATAGTCGGCATGATTAACCGCTCTGGTTTCTTTTACCGATTGCCAAACCCTATTATAGTCACTTTTTGATAATTCTACTTCCGGTAAAAATTTTGAAAAGAAGTCATTCGGTGTCGTTTTAATCCATTGGTTTAAACTAAAAAACGTATCGTTTGCTTTATTTAAATCAATATGCCAATGTTGCTTGGGTTTGTGCTTACGCAGAAATGCTTTTATCTTTTTGGATACAATTAATCCGCCAAAAGTCAATAAAATTTCTGGCTGCAAGGTTTTAAAGTCTTCATCATTTAAAGGCGCGATTATTTTGTCGATACTCGGAAAAAACGCCTCGTGATGCAAATTTGAAGTCGTTTCGGTAAACACAATCACGCTATCGTCTTTTGCCAAAACATCCAACCATTGCTGTTCAATCTGGTTTGGCGAACTAACACCGACCAAAACCATTTTTTTTGAAGCCGCATTCCAATTATTTATACAGTCCTTTAAAACTGAAGATTCAATTTCTAACGATTTTTTTTCAATAGGAATAGTTTTCGGGTTAACCGATAAAACATCAACCATGTCATACAAAGGCTCATCAAACGGAATATTAATATGCACGGGTCCGTTTTGTGAATATGCAGTATTAATGGCTTTGTTTATTTCAGCCTCGTTATAATCTTGAATGCCTTTTTTTAAACCCAACAAAGCTTCAATTTTGTTTTCCATATTTTTAAAAATGGGCAACTCCTCCTCTACCTCATCTTTTTCATTGAGATCCAACTTTAAATTTGCCGAATATAAAATATGGTTTTCAAATACATTTTTCTGATTGATGGTTTGTCCATCGCCAACGCCAATTAAATGTTTGGGTCGGTCTGCCGATAACACGACTAAAGGCACATCGCTATAAAAAGCTTCCGCCACAGCGGGATAATAATTTAACAAGGCACTGCCCGATGTGCACACCACAGCCGTAGGTTCTTGCAATTGCTGTGCGATACCCAAAGCGAAAAAAGCTGCACAACGCTCGTCGACAATACTATAACAAATAAAAAAGGGATTGTTGGTAAACCCAATGGTTAAAGGTGCATTTCTGCTTCCCGGAGAAATAACAATGTGCTTTATGCCTTTGGCTTTACAAAGCTGAATAACGGTTTGCGCTAGTGGAATTTTAGGGTATTTCATGGTTTTCAAAAGTACAAAAGCTAAGTGAAAATTTATGCCACTAATTCACGAATATTTTGTGAAAAAACAAGACCTGTCAAGTTTTAAAAACCTGACAGGTCTAATTTACAAAACGCTTTTAATAACCAAAGATTTAGACACTGTTTCTTCCCATTCGCTTTCCGGAATGGAGCTTTCGGTAATACCACCACCAATGTAAATAATGGCTTTGTCGTTTTTTATTTGCATACAACGCAAATTAACGTACAACTGTGTGCTTTTTTGTTTTATCGCATAAGCTCTGTTTTCAATATTGCGTTTACCGGATCGTGGTGTTTTTGTGGTTTCAAAATTTAATTCTCCTAGGAAACCCGTGTAAAATTCGCGGTTATAATTTTCGTGTTTTAAAATGAATTGTTTGGCATCAAGTTTCGGGAATCCGCAAACGGCTGGCGTGGGATGTAATACCGAAACAATATCCTTTAATTTTGAATCCGATAGCAATCTGGCCGAAATCATCGTTTTTAAATGCAACAAATTACCTGCTTTTACGGTTTCGGTCTCACCTATTTTTAAGTTTTCCACCCAAGGTCTTAAACTTTCGGCAACAAATTGGGTTACAATGTGCTGCTCGTCTTTTTCTTTGGCTTCCCAAACTACATCCAAAGTGCCTTTATAGTCTTGTGTACCCGCCAATGCCATAATAGACAATTGTTTACCTTCAATTTTAATTAAGGTTTCTGGTGTTGCGCCCAACCACAGGCCTACTTTGGGGTGATACCAACAATACACAAAGGCCGATTTATAAGTTTTTAAAAGGGTTTTTAAAATTGAAATGGGATTCGAATTTGATAGATTTACCGTTTCATGTCGCGACAAAACCACTTTTTCAAAGGCCTTTTCGGTAATAGCTTTGATGCCTTTTTTTATAAGGTTGATGTGAAATTTTTTTGATTCAGATTCCATTGGAACTGAATGGCTATTCGAGTGGATTCCCGCATCCGCAGGAATGACAAATTGTTGGGACATAGAAATCACTTCCGAATCTTCAACGGGTATCAAAATCGAATCTTCGGCATCGTCAAACGGTGAAAACACAAACCCCTTTTCGGTAAAATCTCTGGTAAAATGTAAACCGTTTGTTTGTTGAAGTATCGCTTTAACAACATCTTCATTGGGTTTTCTGTAAACCACAAAAGGCAAATGGTTGCGGTATTGCGTTTCAATACGATTAAAAAAATCTTCCAAAGTCTTGAAGTTATTTGGTTCGAGGAAGCGAAATGGTAGTCAATTTGCACAGCGAAATCAAGTTATCATCGTCATCAGTCACTCTAATTTCAAACAATTGCGTGGTTCGACCTTTATGAATAAAAATAGCTTTAGCATAAACGTTTCCATCACGTACACTTTTTACGTGGTTGGCACTTATCTCAATACCGCGAACAAAATAACCTTTGGTATTTAAAAACAATTCAGCTGCAAAACTTCCGGTGGTCTCTGCCAAAGCAGCAGTTGCACCACCATGTAACACACCATCGGGTTGATGTACTTTAGGGGTTACCGGCATTTTCAAAATCAAAAAGTCATCGCCAAAATCAATCATTTCAATTTTTAAGGTTTCCAACAAAGTGTTTTTAGCCATAGCTTGAAACCGCTCTAATATGACTTCTTTAGATAATTCCATAGAATAGTGTATTTTTAAAATCGCAAACAAAAATACAAAACATAAGTGTAAATGAAATTACAAGAAAAAGAAATATCATACACCATATCCAACTCGTATTCTACGCTAAATGAACTTACAAAATCAACCAAAAATGTATGGTTTGTTTGCCATGGCATGGGCTATTTGAGTCGGTATTTTTTAAGGTATTTTAAAGGATTAAATCCTGATGAAAATTATATTATCGCCCCACAGGCAGCCAGTAAATATTATTTAAAATCCGAATTCAAACACGTGGGCTCCAGTTGGCTAACCAAGGAAAGCACCGAAATGGAAACCGAAAATGTGATGCGCAATTTTGATGCTGTTTTTAAAGCTGAAAACATTCCGGAACACCTCAACTTGATTGTGTTTGGTTATTCGCAAGGCGTTAGTGTTGCGGCGCGCTATGTGGCAAAACGGCAATTGCCATGTACCCAATTGGTGTTGCATTCCGGTGGTATTCCCAAAGAATTACAAGCGGAAGACTTCGCGTTTTTAAAAGCCAAAGTGAGTTTAATTTGCGGAACCGATGATGAATATTTAACCGATGAACGCTTACAATCCGAAACCGAAAAAGCACAACTTTTATTTAAGGATAATTTACTTGTTATGTTGTTTGATGGTAAGCATGAAGTGAATGTAGAGTTGATTAATGGGTTAGTGTAAATTGTCATTCCGACAAAGGAGGAATCGCATAATATTTTTTTTGATTATGATTGAATATACAGAAGGCCATCACACTTACTATGTTTACATAATTACTAATAAATACCGATCAACTTACTACATTGGCGTAACTAATAATTTAACGCAACGTTTACAGCAACATATTGAAAACATAGAACTTAAACGTAAAACTTTTGCTGCCAAATACAATTTAAAGTATCTGGTTTATTATGAAAAATTTTCTTGGATTCAACTTGCCATTGCAAGAGAAAAAGAAATTAAAGGCTGGAGAAGAGATAAAAAGTTGAATTTGCTTCGGAATTTTAATGAGAGTTTTGAGTTTTTAAATCATCTTTTTATTGATAATGGGATTCCTCATGCGTCGGAATAACAAAAAATTTATAGTTGTCATTTCGAGTGAAAGGAGAAATCACATAACCCATTTTTAATACAGGATGGGATTCCTCCTGCGTCGGAATGACAAACAAAGAACGTACATAACATGAAAGCACCAACCCTAGAAAACCACCGCGTAAAACTTTCGCTTTTAGATTTAAGCAATTACAAACACCTGTTGCCCATTGCACAACAACCCCACTTAATACAATTCTCGCCCAGTAAAATTGATACGCCCGACGATTTAAAAGCCTACGTGCAAACTGCTGTTGATGGCTATAAACTCAAAACCACTATGCCGTTTATTGTGTTTGATAAACAAACCAACACTTATGCTGGAAGCACCCGTTTTGGATTGATTAATTGGAAAAATAAAGTGTTGCACATTGGCTGGACGTGGATAGGACACGAATTTCAGGGCAGCGGACTTAACGCCCACATGAAATATTTAATGCTACAATACGCCTTTGAAGCATTAGAATTTGATAAAGTAGAATTTAGAATAGACGAGCGCAACCTAAAATCTAGAAAAGCGGTTGAAAAATTAGGCGCCACCCTGGAAGGTATTTTACGAAAAGATACGTTGATGCTTGATGGTTTTAAACGCAGCACCTGTTGTTATGGGATTTTGAGTGAGGAATGGGATGGGATAAAGGAAACGGTTTTTGCGGGGTTTTAGGTTTTGCGTTTATCGGTCGAGTATAAGAATAGTTGCGCGGGTTTACGCGCGAGGATATTTCGCAGGAAAATCAAACGTAGTAAACACACAACAACCTTTGTTTTATCACAACACTAGTGCTTTTCATAGGATACAGTGTTGCCAACAGTTATTTTCCATTTAATGTTCAAGTCGAAAGAATCTTTCGTTTTATTTTTTTGGCGATGGTGGTGGTTTAGTATTCACGCGACTAACTGTCGGTTTTGGTTTGTTGGAAGTGCTTTTTACTTCCCCTTTATTATTGCTGCTCTTGTTTGGTCTTTTCTTGTCCATCGGTTTCTATATTTGCTAATTCAATTATTATTTCTTGTTTGTTTAAAGATAAATATATTTCTCCAACCTCATAGAGAAATTTAGAGTCTGAATAATTGTAAACAGCCACATCACACAACCTGATTTCAGAAATATTGTCATTTTCTGAAAATGATTTTACCCATCCGTGATAAGTCAATTGATTTTTTATATCTCTCAAATAAATATATTCAATCTCTTTAGAGTTTAAAAACATTGAAAACAGATTTTCATCTCCATATTTGCCTGAAATTCCCAAAAATCCAGCAACTCTATTAATAACTTTTCGATTTTCAATCATAGTTGCTAAAAAAGCCAATAATATTGAAATTATTGAAGCGAATATTACTTCTTTATATGGAATTGATGAAGCATCATTTAGATTGCTCCAAATCGTTAACTCGGGTAAATCATTAGACCTAAAGAGATTAATTCCGTTAGCTATGAGTTGTAATGTCAAATAAGATACAACTCCAAAAAGTATTGAATAAAGTACAAAACGAAAACTGTTCCACTCTTTATGTAATATTAATTTTCCAAATATCAATGTAGCAATAGCTCCAGGAATTAATATGACAATTAGCTTAATTGTTAATTCTGACATCCGTTTTTTTTATTGTAGGCAACACCTAGATATAAAATAGTTTATATAATTTACATCCGATAATAACAAAATTAGAATTTTTCTTACTCAAACGAAAGTGAAGTTATCAACAGTTATAAACAAAAAAAAGAAACTGACTAAAAAGTCATTGTCTCATTTTGTCAGGTTGAACGCAGTCGAAACCTTATATTTTTAATCGACCGTTTAAAACATTTCGACTGCGCTCAATGCGACATTAATCTAAATTTTTAGGCAGTTTCTTTATAATCAATTAAAAACTAGTCTTCCAAACGTTTCCCCGTCGTTTCACGTCCACCTTGTAATAAAGTAACGCTTTCAACTTCGTCGGCATCATTTTTATTAAAGGTTAATTGGGCATTCACCACTTTTAAATAAAACACAGTTTCGGTTTTTGGGAAAACATCAAACTCAGGTTGCCCTGTGGCTTGCACTTTTAATTGGCCATCCTTTTTTCTAATGGTTAAAACAAAATTTGGCGCTAACTCATACTTGCCAACATAGGTTTCTAAAATAGCATCTGGCACAACAACTTCTTTTTCATATTCAGAAACATCGGCTCCTAATTTCTTTAAAAAATCGATACCGTTTTGGTTATTCGGGTTTAAATCAACAGACTTTTTATAGTATTCAATCGCCAAATCATTTTTACCTAAAGTCATTAACGCTTCGGCATAACTATCATACACATTCGACGATTTAGGAAAGGCTTCAATATTAAGTTTAAACACTTTTGCCGCTTCTTCAACCTTTTCTGATTGCATCAATTGGTAACCCATAGCATTCATTTCCCTTTCAATCAACTCGTAATTTTCAGAATCTTTAATCGTTTTATAATATTCTATTCCAGCCTCAATGCCTTTATCATTAATAACGGTTAACAACGCATTGGCAACCGATTGTTTAGGCAAACTATATTCTTTACCATGCATGATACCTCGAATAGCCTGCGTCATCTGATTAAGTGGTGCGCCTCCCGCATTGCTTAAAAGCACGACCAACGATTTATCGGAAGGTGCTCTGGAAATATTGGTGTTAAATCCGTTAATCCCGCCGCCATGACCTATGGTATAAATACTGTCGGTAGATTTCCCTATATTGTTATAACCAACACCCCATCCGTAAGCATAGTGACCTCTTCCGAAAGCCGGAATGTAGGGTTCAAAATATAGGTCCATATATTTTTGTGGTAATAATTTATTGGTGTACAAGGCTTGATCCCACAGATATAAATCTTCAACGGTGGAGTACAAAGATCCAGCGGCATACGGAATAGACATATCCAAATATCTTGAATTTACATAGCCATTCCCATTTCTCTCGTAGCCTGTGGCGCGATTTTTAATAATATCGGCATGATTATCGTAACCCGAATTATGCATATTTAAAGGTGTAAAAATATTACTGTTGAGCATTTGCTCATAAGTCTTTCCGGTTAATTTTTCAATGATTACGCCCAAAAGAAAATAACCC
Organism: Hwangdonia lutea; assembly: GCF_032814565.1. Lineage (GTDB taxonomy): Bacteria > Bacteroidota > Bacteroidia > Flavobacteriales > Flavobacteriaceae > Hwangdonia > Hwangdonia lutea. The sequence continues at coordinate 3,349,775 of NZ_CP136521.1, read as the reverse complement.
GAATTGCTATAATTAAATCTTTCACCGGGTGTGAATTCCAAATCTTTATCCGCAAATTTTTCAACAAATTCCTCCGGTGTGTACGGATTGCGGCTTTCGTCTTGAAAAAATCTGGGAAACGCGGTATAATTTGGTATGCCAGATGTATGCGTTAATAAGTGGTGTGTGGTAATTTTATCACCTGTACTTTTTGGATAATCTGGAAGATAGGTTGTAATGGGCGCTTGTAAATCCAAGATTCCATTAGCCGCCAACTGCAAAATAAGCATTGCCGTAAACTGTTTGGTTATCGAGCCCAAACGATGTTTGGTGTTGGGTTGGTTGGGTATATCCCATTCCATATTTGCCATACCAAAACCTTTTTTGTAAATCACTTTGCCGTTGTCTGCCACCAAAACAGAACCATTAAATTTACCGTATTCGGCATACACACTAATTAGTTTGTCTATTTGCTCAACTTTATTCTGAGCGATATTTATTTGGCCTATTAACAGCACAAAAAATGTTACAATGATGTGTTTTGATAATGATTTCATAAGTTTAAATTTTGATTGATTCGTTTATAATAGTATTGATTTTAAGTATTTTGACGACTGAAACGTGCTATAAGTTACATAATAATTAACCAATTTTTGAATGTAACAAACAGCAAGACTGGGAAAGTGTGTAAAAAAGTTAGTGAATATATTTGTGGTGTTAATACGAAACTATGAAACCGAAACCAAGCAATAAAGTCTTTTACGAAGAAAAACTGAATGTAATTATTGAGTACATCCACAATAATTTAGATAGCAAAATTGATATAAAAACGCTTGCTGAAATTTCGTGTTTTTCGCCGTTTCATTTTCATCGTATTAGTAGGGCGTTGTTGGGCGAACCCATTGGCGCTTATATTTGCAGAACGCGATTGGAAACGGCAGCAAAATTAATACGGTATGCCACATCGGATATGGCAACTATTGCTTACCGTGTTGGTTTCGAAACACCCTCGTCATTATCAAAAGCCTTTAAATCCCATTTTGGGATATCGCCTACCGAATATCGAAAAAACAAAGAATTCACTTTCAAAAAAACAAACATTATGAACGTTACGTTAAACATTAAAAAGCCAAAAATTCAAGATATTGATGATATGCAATGCTTGTATTACCGAATGCAAGGTGCTTACCAAACCCTTAATTATGCTGGTGCTTGGAAAAAACTTTGGGGACAAGTAAAGGAACAAAAACTATTTACCAAAGGTATTAAGATGATTGGTTTACCGCATGATGACCCAAAGGTTACCGACGACGATAAAATTAGATACGACGCTTGTTTAATTATTCATAAAGCGGCAAAACCCGTTGGGGATATTGGTGTGAAAACTTTAAATGGCGGCAAATTTGCTGTGTTTTTATATCAAGGTTCCTACAAGTATTTTGCCGAGGTTTATAATTATATTTTTAACGAATGGCTGTTGAATACCGATTACGAACTGCGCGACGCACCGGTTAGAGAACGCTACATAAGTAACCCCGAACGTGTGGCGGAAGAAAAACTAAAAACGGAGTTTTATATTCCTGTGAAGTAAAATTAAATGTGATGTTTTTGTCATGTCGAAATGAGGCACGATTGAGACATCACATTATTTTTTATAATAAAACCCGTTGTGCATTTTGAATGAAAATAATTTCAATATGTCAGTTCGAGTGATTTTGAGGAACGAAAAATTGTATCGAGAACCCATTTATGGTTCAAAAAATTCTTATTCTCGATACAAATTTCACTCATTTCAATCGTAAAATTCACTCGAATTGACAGAATTCTCCCAAAATGCACAACGGGTTAATAAATTATTCGTAAATGGATTTTATATGTTTCCAAATTATTGAGTAGTTACAAATCCTTTTTATACCGTTTTAGCATAGCCTCACGGGTTTCCGGGGCTTCTTTTGTACCCAATTGGTCTTTAAGCATTTGCCCCATAGTTGGCAATTCGTCTCGGTTAATTTGAGCAGAGGCATCCCATAATTTGGAGCGCATAAAGGCTTTGGCGCAGTGTAAAAACATTTCGTCAACCGTAATAACAACACAGCTTTTGGGCGGGTTTTGTTCCGAGGCAAATAAATTAATATGGTTTTTATCTATTGATATATAAGCGTTTCCATTAATACGCAAAGTTTCATCGACACCCGGAATTAAAAATAGTAAACCAACTTTTCCTGTTTCGATAATATTCGATAAGCTATCCATTCTATTATTGCCTTTGGCATCCGGAATTATAAGTTCTGAATCGCTATTTACGTGTACAAAACCCGGTGATCCACCGCGTGGCGATGCATCGTGTTTGCCGTCTTTATTTGAAGTAGACAAAACCACAAATGGCGATTTTTTTATAAAGTTAATGGCGTGCTTTTCCAAGGTTGGAAACACTTTATCTTTTGCTCTTCCGCTTGGGTAACCGTATAACTCACGGAGTTGGGTGCTGGTCGTAATTTTCATATTACTTTCATATTCAAATATTTAGCTAATTTAATTCAAATAATGGTCAATAATCAAATAAACAGGTACTTCATCAAATATTTAATAAAGCTATTGTAAATATTACTTACAATTATAGTTAAGTAACTAAACACTAAATACCTATGAAACCCTTAATGATTCTTTTGGCATTATCTTTTACCGGATTATGCAAAGCGCAAACCATTTCCAGTGACGACACATTACACTTTGGCGCCGGCGCTTTAATTTCGGCAACCACTTATACCCTAGTTTACACCACCACCAAAAACAAAAAGAAAGCCTTTTGGTACAGTTTGGGCGCCGCTACCCTAGCGGGTCTTGCCAAAGAGGTTTACGATAGTGGCAAAGACAACAACCGATTTGATACCGGCGAATGGGGCGCCACGGCATTGGGCGGTTTAACGGCAAGCGTAACCATTAACCTGTTTGTTGGCAAGAACAAAAAGCGGAAAAACAAAACGGCACAAATTTTATACTAGCCTTTAACGATTTGCTTTATGGCTTCCACCATTTTTGAAGCCCGTGCTTTTACCTCGTCCTCAGTCCACGATAATTTGATTAAACAGGAAATATTTCTAGCGATATAATCATCTGATTTCTCAAAAGTTTTGGTTTGAAGGTATGCTAAGCCATTTTTAACTTCGGTAGAAATGGGATACAGGGTTTTTAAGTTTTTTAGATGATCCCATTTTCTAATATAGTGCCAGTTATTATCGAAATAATGGAAACAGCCATCGACACCATTGGTTTTAAAGGCTTCGGATGCTTGTCGTGCCATATCTAAGTTTGGTAAAAAGAAACTTAAAAAGGCATAGCTTTCCTCGCCACCTTCGGGAACGGTCCTAAACGTAACTTCCGGTATTACTGATAGCGCCTCGCGCAATATGCTGTAATTTCCTTTTTGAATTTTTAAAAATTCCGGTAATCGCTTTACTTGGGCTAATCCAACGGCGGCATGCAGTTCGGAAATACGGAAATTATAGCCTAAAAACGGATGGCTTTCTGCGCCTCTGTCGTTACCAACGTGGTCGTGACCGTGGTCGCTGTAATGGTCGGCATTTAAGTAATAATCCTTGTTATTTGTTATTACGGCACCACCTTCGCCACAGGTAATGGTTTTTACAAAATCGAACGAAAAGCAGCCCAAATCGCCGATGCTACCCAAGGGCTTGCCCTTAAAAGTACCGCCAATGGCTTGACAGGCATCTTCAACTAATAACAGGTTATGTTTGTTTGAAATGGCTTGTAAGGCTTCCATATTTGCCATACTGCCGCACATTTGCACCACCATAATGGCTTTTGTTTTTGGGGTAATGGCTTGCTCGACAGCTTCTGGGTTTAGGCCCAAAGTATCGTCAATATCGACTAAAATGGGAATGGCTCCCAGCATCATGATGGCCTCGAAACTGGCTACGAAGGTAAATGTTGGCATAATAACCTCGTCGCCCGCACCAACGCCTGCTGCTGCCAAAGCTACCGATACGGCTGCGGTACCGCTGGAAACCAGTTGTACGTGTTTGGATTGCAAGGTGTTTTCCAAGGCTGCTTCAAGTTCTTTGGCTTTCCAATGGCCGTTGCGCATGCCATCAAAACCGTAGCGCATAAGCACGCCGCTTTGTAAGACATCGTTAACTTCGTTTCGTTCTAAATCGCTGAATAATTCAAATCCTGGCATAATGTATTTTTCTTTATTGTTGTATGGGACGTTGGGTTTGCGTTAGGGATTGAGGCATTTGTTGGAGCTCTTTTTGTGTTGTTGCACCTATGCAACACAAAAAAGCGACTGCCGAAAGCCCGACCCTTGTGGTAACGCCCAAATAATTTATATTTCTATTATGGTTTCTTTAATTGGTTTTCTTACTTTTTTAAAATCGGAAAACATGTCGTCTTTTGCTCGGTAACCTACGGGGAGCAGTAGTACGGATTTTAATCCTTTGTCTTTTAATTTTAGTATGCTGTCGTATTTTTTTGAGACGAATCCTTCCATGGGGCAGGAATCTATATTTTCGATGGCGCAGATGGTCATTAAATTGCCTAGCGCAATGTAAGCTTGGTTTGTGGACCATTGTTGTTGCTCGTCGATGGTCATATTTCCCATGATTTCTACGAGGCCTTTTCGATAGGGTTCCAGTATTTGGTCTGGGGTGTTGCGTATGGCTTTTATGTTTTTGTAATAGTTGTTGACATCGAAATGTTGAATGTTGTCTTGGATGCAAATCACCAATAAATGTGAGGCATCCAATACTTGGTTTTGGTTGTATGAATGCTCTACCAAGGAAGCGCGAATGGCTTTATCTTCAACAATTACCAAACTTATGGTTTGTAGGCCATAGGAGGTTGCCGTTAAGTTAAAGGCTTGTTTTAAGATGTCGAGTTTGTTTTTGGATAGTTTTTTATCGGCATCAAACTTTTTGGTTGCATACCGCCATTGTAACTGTTTTATAGTATCCATATTTTTTGCAATGCTTTGGTTACAAAAATAAGGTTTGAATTTTTCTTTTTACCATGAAGTTGGATAAAATAAAAATTTCTTGAAATGAACTGCCTCGAGACAAAGCCCAAGAGGTTTATTGTTCGTTTTTATTTTAATCTTTAGGATGAAAAATAGAAATTTGATATTTGGATTCCCAATTTATCGGGAATGACAATTTTAGCGGAACCCCCGAGGCTGGCCTCAGGGATTTATTTGCGATTAAACTTATACACAGCGAGATAAAATTTATTTAAAAAAAGTGGATATTTTATTTGAAAGAATTAAAAAAGGGTTCTATATTTGCACCCGCATTCAGCGGATAGCTGATGAGGCACTCAAGGAGAAATGGCAGAGTGGTCGAATGCGGCAGTCTTGAAAACTGTTGAGGGTCACACCTCCGGGGGTTCGAATCCCTCTTTCTCCGCTGAAAGACCTATAATAGGCACCGAAAAACCTGTAAATCGTTGATTTACAGGTTTTTTAATTTTATTCAATATCAAATGACATCATTTAAATGCAGTCTAAAAGGGGCAAATTCGGTGTCACTTAAAATCTTAATCCAACTGACACCGAATGACTGTTAAATAATTGATATTCAGACACTTGAAATAGTGCCGATTTAATTATTTTTCACTACATTGAAGTAAATTTTAAATTCATTCGGTGTCAGTTCAACTCTCCATATTATTTTATATCAAAAAAAGTAAGGCTAATCTTCAAGGATATAGCAATATTTATCTTCGTATAACCCTATACGGTAAGCGGGCTGAGTGCAGTATTAATCGAAAAGTACATATTGATTTATGGAATACTAGATCGCAGAAAGCATTAGGCAATTCTCCAGAGAATCAAGAAATAAATAGAGAAATTGACTTTATTAAAAATAAAATCTACACCATAGAACAAAAACTTCAACGAGATGGAACAATGTACACCGCGACTCAATTACGCGATGTATACTTAGGCAAAGAAAAAACAAAAAAAATGCTTTTAGAAATCTTTCAAGAACATAATGACAAAGTTGAAAGTCTAGTTGGAAAGGATTTTGCTGCCGGAACTGCTGAGCGCTATCGTACTTGTAAAAAACACGTGGCCGCTTACATAAAGAAGAAATACAAGAAAAATGATATTCCTGTACAGGATGTGGATCATCAATTCATTACGGGGTTGGAATACTACCTTAAAACCACTCGCAAGTGTGCACACAACTCAGCCATCAAGTATATCACAAATTTTAAAAAGATTATACGAATTGCCCACGCGAACGATTGGATTGATAAAGATCCCTTCTTACATTGGAAAGGCAAACTTAAGATTGTTGAGCGCGAGTTTCTGACTGAAGAAGAAATCCAAAAAATTATATCACTCGAATTAAAAATGGAAAGACTGGACCAAGTGCGCGATATTTTTATTTTTTGTTGCTTTACCGGTCTGGCGTATGCAGACGTTAAAAAACTAAATAGAGGTGATATTAGTTTAAGTGCAGACGGTGAGGAATGGGTAAAAACAAAACGCTCCAAAACAGATACCAGAAGTAACATCCCAATTTTACCCATTGCTAAAGTTATCATTGAGAAGTACAAGGATAATGAACTGCTGATAGAAAAGGATTTGGTGCTACCGGTTCTAAGTAATCAAAAAATGAATGCATACATCAAAGAAATAGCTACCCTAGCAGGCATTACCAAAAACCTTACTTTTCATTTGGCCAGACATACTTTTGCCACAACGGTTACGCTTACCAATGGTGTGCCTATTGAATCCGTAAGCAAAATGCTTGGTCATACCAATCTGAAAACGACACAGCATTATGCTAAGATTTTGGATATGAAAGTGAGTAAGGATATGGCGATTTTACGATCGAAATTTAAGTAACATATTAAAGTGGCTGCCCGTAGTCTTTGTTCCTAGAATCAAATCTTCTCAGATTATCCAGATGGCCAGAAATTGGACTGGTGTATTGCTCCTTTATTTTAAAACCTTTCTCGACATAATTTTTAGCGCTCTCTTTCCAGTTTTTTATTTTAAGTCCCCTGCCAAGTGTCCAATTCTTAGCCTGGTAATAGGCATAGAATTTTTTCCCTTCAATAACTGGCCAATTATTTTCTTTAAAAAAATTTAAAACAACTAGTTCATTTTTTGGCCTTGCCAGTTTATTTAAGTTTTCTATTGTTTTATGTTTATAATAAGGTACCAAATTTTGGCCTGGTTCTGGTACGCTGTTGGCCAATTTTTGACCATCTGAGCTAAAAAAAATGGACATCTGAACTTTTGAACCTCTAGCTGGATGATACGACGGATAGTAATGCAAATATTCCCAATCATTCAGGTCTTTAAGATAATTATGATAGGTCGTTTTTGATTTAATCTTTGCTTTTTCCATAATCCACTCCCTGTTTATGGTAATAGTCTTTTTGAAATATTCCCGGTTCCATTTCTGAAAGAATGCCAGATACAACGTGATATGCCCCTGTTTAATCCTGTCATCATTATTGAAACGCTCAAATGCTTCGTTGAGCTGGATGATGTAGTTTACTTTTTTCATTGCTCATTATCATTAGTGTCCAGATATTTCTTTTCCCGATAACGGACTTCATTCTTTTCTTCGACATATTTTTTTTCAAGTATCAATTTCTTTTTGGGTGGTTCTGTTTGCTCAAAAAGGGAATAAAGCATTGCAACAGTTGGTTTAGTTTGGTTCTTTTCAATATCTTTCATTATAGCAATCATTCCATTCATCCGTTTCTTAATGAGTAATGAAATTCGCTTTTCTAAGGTTTCCATATTTGGTCCTATTGACTCTACTGGGGAAATTCCATTTTCCTTAAAAAAGTCCATCATCAAGAGCAATGTCATCGACTGGGATTTTGACAATATTTTACTAAATTTTCTAAATTCATTAGCCACAGATCTTTTGATTTTTAAAGTTTCAAAATCCTCTTTTTCATACCCTTTATCCATAGTTTTTAGTAAAATTAGTGCCTGCTTACGGCGGTTAACAAATGTTTTTACTAAAAAGTAGTGTTTATATTCAAATTCAAAAAAAGAGAAAAACCTTGTAAACCCCTATAAACAGTATGTTTATAACAAAATCGAATAATCGTAACAGGGCGGATGCCTGTTACCCTCTTGCTATTCGATTCCTTCATTTCATTTCAGGATCTTCATACTTTTCAACTAAAGCTGAAAAGCTATTTTGGGTACCTTAAACACCATTGTTTTTTTAGTAATAAATGGAAGTTATATAATTTTAATTATTTGACAATCATATTTTTAAGGTAATTTGTAAATCCATTATAGATGGTTTATATTGATATAATTTGATACGCTTTGTCCTTTAAAATCACATACTTATTATATCTTGAGCGTTTTCCTTTTCATTTGATATGGTATTCTATGTTACTGTATAATTACCGCTTTTATTTGTGGCAAAATGATAGAGATTAGGGTTCAATTCAATTTTATTCACTTACTTCCCATAGCGCTATCGCCGTTACCTTTTCGGTAACCGGCACTAAAATCGTGAACGAGTAAGGACTTATAAATAAGGAGCCTGCCCTGAGCGTAGCCGAATGGGGCGACTGGTTTATGCAGTTCGTCTCGGGCAGAATTTTAAACTTTGTGTAAAAAAGGTTGTGGTATCTTTTTGCTGGGCGAACGCTGTCGCTTTTTCTGCGACTGGGTTCAAGATCACATAGTGAACCTCTTTTCTCGGAATGAAGCTTTTCGCAAAATGCAGAGGAATGGGGTGGAACGGTTAGTAATTACTACACAAACTTGGTGTTATGAGCCTATTAGGAATATTATTCAGCTCATATTTTGAGGTGATTATTTAATAATTTATCACAATTCATCAATATAGTAAATTTCTTTTAGGTAAATTTTTGCACTAGCTTATCTTTTCATTCTGTTCTGTAGAAAATTATGATAGTTTAAGTGATGTAATACTTTTTACCCTTTATTTGCTGGATCTTTTTCTGCCCAATAAAGAAATTGTCTTGCCAGTTGTTCATCGGAATTGTTTGAATAATCATCAAACTCACTAAAGTCATCTGGAACTTTTAAGATCGATGCTACTTCGCTTATTTTGAACACTAATTTTTGTGAATCCACTAATTCAATAATCAGGTTATAAGCCCTTTTCCCTATCAAACCTCGTATTTTTCCGTTCCAAAAATTCACAAACAGTTTTAAAAAATGACCTATCTGTTTTAAATCTATAAGCCTCTTAAGAAGGTATCTTTCTAACTCATCCGGATTACTTTTCGACCAAAATTGATGTAAATAGTATGGATTGGTGTCTAATAACTCAAAATAAGTTTTTCTCTTAAATGCAATGATTCTATTTTTTACAATTTTCATCAATTCATCAGCAATCTCTATCGGAAAGGAGCTTGCTAAGATAGACGCAAATGAAAGCGCAGTAGCTAGATTTGTAGTTTCGCACAGCGATTCTATAGCCTTAAAATGTTCGGTATCGGATTCTTCCAATCCAGCTACTAATTCATTGATTACTTCATAAATGCCGATGTTCTCACTTTCGTCAAGATCACAAGTCTCATTATATTCATTTAAAAAATAAAAGAGTTCTACAGGAGTTTTACCAGCATCTTTTGGATGCCGCATTGTTTCTATCAACAATCTCAAAACACTTACATCATTGTCTGCGTTTTCTTTTAGTTTGTCGTAGGTGGCTTTTGCATTGGTAAAATTTTCATTTTGAATATTCTTGACCAGTTTTTCCATCCCCAAGATAGAAACTTTCCTAACAATATGAAAGGAAAAATATTTCTCGTAATGATCAGCGTGCGAAATTCTTTTTTCCCTATTCAGTTTTTCTACGGGTTCTTGTTTTTCACTACCGAGATAACCTACAGTTCCGCTCTTATCAACAGGGAATATCATTTCAAGAATAGTAGAATACTGCTCATATTCCTTCATTATACGATCACGATTAGTTTCACTCTCTTTCAGTAAATCAGCGGGATTATTTAATATTACCCGACTTTCAAAAAACATACTTGAATTTAATATGGAGCCAATCGTTTTAAGTTCTTTGAATAATGCCGGACATTTAACTTTAAGATATTCAACCCAGAACAAATCGTGAACATTTACTTCTTTACCGATAGCGAACAAACTGTACGTAAATGAATTGATTACTCTAATAGCTTCTCGTGGGTTGGCAAAATCGCACAAGTGAAGGCTTCCCTGTAGCATATTTTTCTCTAATAAATCGACATATTTATATTGATCAAAAGTTTTGTCCAAGAGTTTAACCACAAACTTTTTTCGGTCAATTTCTTCAATAAGTGGTAATGATATAGGAATATTGACAATTTTCTCTAAATACTTTTGCCCATCTTCAGAAGCTGTTCCAAACCGATGGTATATTGAATTAGCAACCATATCAAAATCCATACACACGACAAATACAACGTGATGAAATCCTGCGGTTAGTTTAATAAGTTTTAAAATGGTAAATAGCTCATCTTTATCTAAACGGTCCAGATCATCAATAAAGACAACTAATTTAATATCTGATTTTTCTAAAAGTTTGTTGATCTGTTCTTTGAGCTCTATTAATCCATCGCCAGAATTAGTTAAATCTTCTCCGAGTCTTTTAAGTATTTCTTCCGGCTCTACGCTTACCCCCAAAGAGGCCATTTCACCCAACCCAATTTTACCACTAATTCTGACAGATTTCAGGTATTTTGAATACTTTAAAATTGCGTCACCTATTTTTTTAAAATTACTCTCTGATTGATAGAAACTTTTCTTCATCTGGTTCAAGAAGTCAAACAGCATCTCTTCCGATCCAGAGTAAAGCCAAGGGTTGTATCGCATTTTAATTATGCGACGGTCATTCGTTTTTTCTGTAAAAGATTCCAAACCTTGAAACAGCATATTACTAAAGGTAGATTTGCCGCTTCCCCAATGTCCATCTATGCCTATGACAATACTTTCTGTTGAATTTGAAAGTCCACGGATGATATTTTGAACTTTTTCTGCATATGGTTTGAAGTTGAGCAAATCCTCTTTGGCTGGTTCAAAGGATGTATTAAGTCTGGGTATTTCCATTATTTCTTATTTTTAATCATTTCCTAAATAATACCCTTGTCTCCTCAATGGTATCTAGTATCTCAACAGCATAACAGACAGGTTTTTTTGGGGTGGAACGGTCTGTATTACTATACCATCCTGATATTATGAGCCGATTAGGAATGCTATTCTGCTCATATTTTGGGTATTTTGAGGTGATTAGACGAATTAAGCTATTTTTTTAGTCAATTTACTCGAAAGCTCTTTGTCAAAATTTATGTCTTTTGCCTTTAATTCTTCTTTAATAGAATCTTTAAACTCTAATTGGTTAACAAGATTCTTATGCCTGTTTCGATATTGTTTAAACAAATCGTCCCAGGTCATTGCATAAATCTCACATCGATCAATGGCGTGAACTAAAAACCTCTTTGCTTTTACTTCTTGGCTTTTGTAAAGGCCATCGATATAGTCATCAACTGTTGTGCCTACGATAATGAATTTCCATTCTCTTAGTTGGCTATTAAATTGATTTTCGGACATTATGAAATTCATATAGTCTTCAATCTGGCGATATTGCTCTTTACCTATCACCACACTTGGCCTTTTCAATTCTACCACGATATTTTCTTCTATTAGACCGTCCTCTGAGCGTTCATCAGCTCTATCAGATTTACGGCATATCAACAGGTCTGGTCGTCGTAATTTCTCTGCTTGATTTAGGTCACTTATTTTAGGCTTCTTGTCGTTGTTTTCTTCTATGAACTTCAGATAATTACTTAGAGTTGCTTCAAAGTTTTGGTCAGCCGAGACTAAGTGGTACTTCTCACCAAATAACCAATAATTATTTTCTATTACCTTTTGAATATGATCTCTTTCATTGGTAAACTTATTTAGGTCGTACACCATAATTTTCAGCACCTCGACAGCTTTGTGGCGATTTTCAAGTAACCGAACCAGATTTAAAATATGAGAGAATTTCGTTTCATTAAGTAGTCTTGCAAGTTCATCACGTTCCTCATCAGATAACTTCACTATGCCATCAATGATCATTAGTATTTTATCCCTTTCCTCACTATCCAAGAGCAGATTTAAAAACCCTACCAGCGTTTTACTTTGTGTAGGTTTTAAGCTTTTAAATATTTTAGGTTCTGTACAATATAGTTCCTTTACAACATTTTCAAGGTCCTGTTTACGTGCTTGATCGTATGCGTTGTTTTTGAACTTAGGTATTATATTTTTTTTTCGATATTCAACAATCAAGGCTTCCGCTCTGTTTTCTCGAATGAAGTCTTTTTCCTTTTCTGCCACGTAATTTTTAAGGTGACCTTCTAATGCTTTAAAAGCACCATCTTGTTGATTCTTGTCTATTGCTGAGAGGTCTTTTTTTGTAGGCTTGAAATCATCAAAATAGGTCGACTCGATATACACCGAATGGTGAAAGTCAATAGCGCCGTTGTTAAAAGATGTATGAAGCCTATGCTTCTCTATCCGCTCATCATCCAAAAAATAAAAATAATACTTGTCTCCAATTTTTTTTGACCATCGGACGAAACTAATCTTGAAGTCATTTTCAAGTATTGTAATGTTAGTAGTTTCTCTATCATCAATCACAATCGAATAGTCGAGACGTTTCCCATTTATAGTTATATAAAAATCTCTATCCTTGTTTAACAACAGGAACCATCCAAATTCGCCAGCTAAAAACGCATAAAATGCTTCATTCTCTAACTGATCTCCATATAAATTAAAAATATCTTTGATGTGGACTGTAGTACCAGTTGGTTCTTTTACAATTTTACGGTCTTCAGATGTAGCATAGTCTTGGCTATTAGATTTTTTGATTTCAATTTGATAGCGTAAGTGATTGTCTTCTTTTACAAATACGGTGTCCCATACTGCTGTCTGTGCGAAAGTGGTAAACGAAAAACGGCCTTTGCCTTTTTTGCCCTTTACAAATCCTGTTTTTGCAAATGTTTTTGTTTTTTGTGAATCTTGGAATTTACCAAATGTGTTATCCAAATCTGAAAAATCTATTCCTTTGCCATTATCCTTGATAGATAGCTCTGTCAAATGTCCGACTTCATTTCCTACATAAGCTACGTGAATACTCGAAGCACCCTCATCAAACCCATTCCATATATACTCAGCAATTGCTTTATACCCTTCTGAAAGGCCACTTTGTTCAATACTTTTTGCTGTTATTTTTGAGGTATGCTTTTTCATAAATTTTTTAATTAGCAATTAAAGGCTTTCCATTCTTAGTAACTATATCTATTATATTCTTTTTTTAATCAAATAAAAAACCAAATTTCTTTCATACTCATAACTGGATTCCTCCTTCCACCAATTCCTTAAAATGCTCAAATACCATAACCATGGCTAAGGTGTCTAATTCGCAGTATTTAAGTAGGGCAGATGTTAGCTCGTCTATTTCAGATTGTTCCATATCTGTATATTGTAACTTACCATAAGCTGTTAGCGCAGCGCCACCATCGGCGATGTCTTCTATTTCAGATAAAGTACATTCTATTTCCTCTTCGCTCCAACCTTCAAAAACTGAGGGCAATATTTTATAAGGGCTTTTTACGTCTCCATTATTGATTTCTAACCAAATATGATGTTCTGAAAAATTCTTACTTGTTACATTAATTTCATGTAAAGGTTGTGCGTATTTCGCTTGTAAAAATTCACTCGAATTTAAAGCTGCTGGTAAGACTGCCTTAATTGAATTAGACCCCTTGGTTAATGGATTATAATAGAATCGTTTCTCCACGTCCCATAAATCGACCATATCTCTATCTCCTTTCCATTTAGTAACACTGTCGTTTTTTGAATGAGAAATGTGTTGTATAAAATTAATCAGTTCTACTTTGTCTTCTTCATTAGAAGCTAATAACTGAACATAGATCACATTTAAAATAGTATTTTCATGGTTAGAATACCTGAATATAGATCCTTCATCATTTTCTAGTGCCTTTTTTAAGGCTCTTACAAATTCAAAATTAGGAAAAAATCCTGTTTTGTTATTTATGTATTCGTTGGCGTGTTCTATACGACCATTTTTATAATATATATGATGTGAAAACTGAAATGCCACTTGCTCATAAGGTCTTAACCCTTTATTAAAAGGCAAAGCCACGGTGCTGGTTTCAAAATCAATAAAATGCAAGGGGTACTTCCAGCTATCCATTTCTGCTTTTAAACCATCTTTATCTACAAATAGCGATTTGTCATTTTTTACCGCTTTTTCTATTTGTAGTATTTGCCTGTTTGTTCTACTCAGTTTTCCAGCTTCTATTTTTAAATTAATATGATCTTCTGTGAGTTGATCTTTAAAAAATATTCCTTCATCAAATAGTTTATTACCTTGTGTGAAATAATAAATATCGAAAATATTTTCTTTATCAAAATCGGTTACTGTCCATTGGTGTTGTTTGGTGAAGCAATCTTTAAACCCTGATTTTAAACCCTGCTCTTCTTCTTCATTTGTACATTTAAATTCGCAATCTCTACAAGCCGAAAAGCACGTAGGCCAATTGGCATAGTTATCCTTGATATAGGTTTTTTTAAGAAAATTTATAGATTCTAAAAACGTTAAATTATTATGATATTTATATTTGTTTGACGCTATATCTGCCACTAATTGAGTAATATTTTTTCTACCTAAGACAGGATCTCCCGTTTCTGCTAATGTGGTTACTTTTTTAGTTATTCCTGTTCTATTTTCTCCTTTATTGGTAATTCTAAACAATTGATTTAAACCATCAATGCTGGCCGTTTTAGATTTATCGGCCATCATAAGGTATGATTGTATTTTCCAATCTGGAAAACACAACTGCATCACATATTTTTGGAAAGCGATATCGAATAAATACGGCTTCCAACTAGCAACCATACCGCCTCTTTTACCTACAAATAGATAATCATCATCTGGAGTAAAAGATTTAGATTTTACTTCAATAAGCTCAATGTTACTGCCTTTTTTTACTAAAACATCTACTCTAATAAACAAACCATCCACTAAAAAAGCGGGTTCGTAAATAACTACGTTTTCTTGCTTTAATAATTCTTGTGTTTGTTGCCATAGGAGTTCGTAATCGCCATCATTACCTTCAATAAGCACCCCGTTTGGGTAATGCATACGTGCTAGTTCTTCAACCTGAAAACCACCTTGTGCCAAGGCTTGTAAAAATGGGTCTTCTTGCTTGGTATTGGCATATTCTTTTTTACGTGTATAGTATAGCTTATTAGGGCATTCAAGCCCTAGCTTAAAACGTGATTTTGTAAGTAGTTTCATAGTTAGTAAATTTAAAGCCACGGTATATTTAATCGTACTCTACTTTGACTCTACTTTCTCTTTTGATTTAGACTTCGGAGTTGGTTGAATTCCTGATCTTAAAGCGGTTTCATCCTTAATTGTCATAAAAGGCTCATATAATTTTTGATAACCTCTACCAATCACACCCTGAAATTGATATACATTAGGATTTGAAGTGCTTTTCATTCCGCCCTGCAAAATATGTTTTTGAGATATTCCTGGATACAAATCAATA
Source organism: Hwangdonia lutea (assembly GCF_032814565.1). Lineage (GTDB taxonomy): Bacteria > Bacteroidota > Bacteroidia > Flavobacteriales > Flavobacteriaceae > Hwangdonia > Hwangdonia lutea. Next base: position 3,334,205 of record NZ_CP136521.1, on the reverse strand, counting down.
TAAAAAATATTCTTTATTCCTAATTGAAAAGCCTTTTTAGAACACAACTCACATGGGGAAGCTGTAGTAAACAAATTGCCTTTATGTAAACCTTGACCTCCATTTTTAGCAATTTGCAACATGGCATTTTCTTCTGCGTGTAATGACCTTGTATGTACTTGATTATCTACGCCTTCATATTTGTTATGAAAAGTTTTAAAACAAAAAGCACATGGTCTGCCTTCTAAATTGGCATTTAAATTATCAGAAGCCTTACTGTAATCATCTTTTATTTTTTCATTAAAACTTTTCCCATCATCATATTCATGTTCTGTATCACCTAGTTCAAATTGCGTAAAATCCTTTTCCTTATTATTCATTAAATCTCGTAAATCTCTATTTGCACAAGGTGCTTGTCCCTGTGGCACATCATTCCAGCCAATGCCTTTAACAGAGAAACTAGAATCCGTTACTACTGCACCTACTTGTCTTGAAATACAACCAGAATTTAACTTTGTAGTATGTGCAATTTGCATGATACGTTCAATGTATGTTGGTGTAATTAAACCAGGTTGTTGGATAAGAGCTATAAGTTTTAATATCTGCAATGAAACAGGTTGGTACACATAAAATTCATTTGTTTTTTCTAACTCCTTTCCTTTTCTTTTCTTAGCAGCATTTAAATATTGAGTTATTATAGTGTCATTATCTTCAACTTTATTTAAATACGTATGATAATCTGCCTTTTGAACACAATTCTCAACATCGAAACTATCAAAAATTCCTTTTTTGAATTCACCTACCTTGTATTCTGTTTCATCTAAATCTGAAATCAATTTTAAATTCTCCTCTTTATCCGTTGAGAATTCTTGATCTTGATATTTTTCTTTAATTCTTTTTTTTCGTTCCGTTTCATTACAGTTAGAAGCAACCATATAAAAGCCTGAATACTTTTCTTTAAAGTACATTAACTCATAAGAATTTTTTAGCCTATCAATAATTACATGGGCAACTTTATCGTTATTTTCATCTTCTGAGGCCTTTCTATGAATTTTAATTAGACGATTAATTGCATTTGCAATACTATAAATATGACTTAATCCTAAATCTTCGGAATCATCTTTAATAGTTTCTATTTCCAAGGTACCAAACCTCCTTAAACAGTATGCAGTTACATGCATCAGCTTATGTCTTAAGAATGGACTATAAGCATCTAGTTGTTTGTAAAATAGGTTTGCGAATTCTTTATAGTTTTTATTAAAGAAGAAATTATCTTCTGATTTTTCTAAGAATTCTAAAAGGTTATCTTCTTTAAAGGTTATGTCTAGTTTTTCTAATGGTTCTACAATAGTCTCCTTAAATTCTGTTTTTAAAAACTTGTCACTTCCGTTTGCAATACCAACTGTTCCTCCAAATCGAGGTGTGATAAATTTGTCTTTTTCGGAATAATCATCTTTATAGTTTCCTAAACGACATATCCAATTAGAAAGGTTTTCAGCAAATTTTTGTGAATCGTTATGATAATTATGATGCAACATAAATAAGAGTAATACATTTCTATAATCTAGAACATCAAACTTTACCCAATTACCGTCATGCTGAAAGAAGTCATTTATCCTTCTTATTTTACTAGCTTCGCTATCACTTATTCCTTTATATGTTTCTTGAAAATCAAGAAAAAATTTCATCTGTTCTTTATCTAGATTTTCTTGTTTTAAAAAATCTACAATTACATCTGAACCAGAACGCATTTTCCCTGTTAAACCTAATAAAATAAAGTTTTTACGTAGTTTGTAAAAATTATTTAAACTCATATTATATTAACTATTTTTATTTTTATCACAAGCCTCAAAAAATGATTTTAGAAGCTGTTAAATTTCTTTTATTTCGCCGGTATTTACCTCATCAAACCTATTCATTAAATCAAAACAATCTGACTCTATCGCTTTCCAGATTTTGCCTGTATATCTAAAGTTATAGTATAAAGTATCATAACCATCTTTTGAATTATTACACAACACGACTTCTAGCCTATCCCAACGTTTAATCTCTAAATTTTTATCGAAGGCTTCGGGTGTGTTTAGGGTGTTTACTAATAGCGTTTCATTAATATCAAATCTAGGGTGCAGATGATATGGTAAGATTGGTTCTCCCATAGCTTCTTCGTTTTTATCTTTGTTGTACCTGTGCAACACCCAATAATGGTTGAGGTCTTCAATATCTACATTATCATCTACACAAGTACAAAACTTTATATTATCTGAAATTACACACATAGCTCTTCTTTTATTTCAAATACTTCCCTTAAAACACTCTGCATTAACATCTCACTATGTTTTTGGCTTTGTTGTACTTCTTGCTCTAAAGCATCACATAAACCCATTAAAGCATTTACTTTATCTACAATGGCTTTTTGTTCTTCTAGTGGTGGAAATGGAAACAACATTTCACTAAGAAACTTAGTATTAATATTAGGAAATGCTGCACCAAATTTTGCATCATTCATATGATTATATAGCTGCAAGTAATACATTAGATGAAATTGATGGTCAATTGAATTACCTATAATTCTAACCATAGCTAATCCATCATAAAAATACCCATCAATACCTGTAAGGCAACATTTGCCTGTCGTCGAACCACTAACAGCAACAATCAGTTCATTTTTTTTGACATATCTACTGAATTTAGTTCCTAGTTCAGTTAAGTACTCCTCTGTATCTAGCAAAATATTATTTTTAGAATACTTAGAAATATCCTTAATTGAAATCCAATGGTTCTTCGTTTTCTTGTCAGAAAAATATAATGGGTCACCTTTTGGTCTTGGTGAAGAACCTCTTTGAATATCAGTTACACTTCCCATCCTACACCAAACCCATCCGCCTGCTGGCGGAAGTTCATAAGGAATTTCATCTTTGGTAATTGGTGGTAAGACTTTTTCCTTTTTTATTTTTTTGTCTTTAATGAGTTGTGCTTTTTCTTCTTGTATGCGTTTTAAGAGTTGGCTGGCGTGATGAGATCCTTCGGCAAACTCAGGATGACAAGAACGCCAATCTGCTGTTAGTTTTCCTTGTACTGCTAATTGTAAAACGGTTTCTCGCAACTTTTTAATGTTGGTGGTTTCATTAAAAAAACTTTTAAAATGCTCTTGTAAATAGGTCCATTCTTGTTTTGCGTTATTGGTTGTAAGTTGGTGTAATGCAGATGTTACAAAGTCTTCTTTTAAACCAATACGTTTTACCGTTAATTGCTCTAATTGTTCTACCTCTTTAAAAAGGGTTTCTACTACGTTTACAATTTCTTTTTGTTCTTCTAGTGGTGGTAGACCAAAAACTTGAGTTCTTATTTTTACTTTAGATATATTTGGTTGTGCACCACCTTCACCTTGATTGATAAAAGTATCTTTTAAACCTTTTAAAAGTAAATGCAAAAACAAACTTGTTATACAACTAAAAGGTGTACAAGCACATACAGCTTGATTAGTTGTTCCTACAACTTGTAAGATTCCTGTTTTCCCGATAGTAGCTCCATACATAGCTATTAAAACATCTCCTGGATTATTTAACCTAACGGATGTTTTTTCAAGAGCGAGTTCCGTAATTTTCTCCTTTGACTCATAATCCATTATTGTATTATTCAGTTCTCCTGATTTAAACCAATTTATTTCTCCACCATAAAATGATGAATTTGAACGTAAAGGTGTAGAACCTGCTCCCCAATCACCTATTTCACCAAGTCTTACAGTTTCCCAACTATCAGGAAGATTGACTATTAATTCTTCTTTTTTTACTTTAGAAAGAGGTTTTTCTTTTTTAATTTTCTTGTCTTTAATTAATATTTTCTTCTCTGATATTAATTCATCAAGAAGTTCCGAAGCTGATTTTATATTAGAATTTTTTATTCTCCAATTTGATGTTAATTTCCCTTGAATTGCCAATTTCAGAATCAATCCTTTTAATTCTTCAGCATTTTTAGGACGAAGGCTTAATTCTTTAAAGTGTTGTAGTAGTTGCATATTACTTTAAAGCTTCAGTTAATACATTTATAATTTCGTCTTGTATGCTAGAAATTTTTTGTTCTGTAGTTCTATATTTTTCTAAAATTACTTCTGGGCTTTCCAACGTATCTACTTCTTGGTGTGGGTTTTTAATATCTAGATTGTAGTTACGCTTTTTAATCTCTTCAATAGATACTTTCCAAGCGTATTCATTTTCTACACGGTTGTTCCACCATTTTTTTTCTACATCAAACTCTTTAATATTAATGGGTTTCGTTTTGTTATAGCTCTTGGCTCCTTTTGGGTATTGGTGTTCGTAATACCAAACGTATTTGGTGGGTGTGCCTTTTTCAAAAAATAATAGATTGGTTTTAATACTGGTGTATGGGTTAAATACACCATTGGGTAAACGTACAATGGTATGTAGGTTACATTTGTCTAACAGCTCTTCTTTAAGGCGTGTTTTCATTCCTTCGCCAAACAAAGTACCATCTGGTAATACAATAGCGCAACGTCCGTTATTTTTTAAGAGCTTAATAATTAAGGCTAAAAATAAATCGGCGGTTTCTTTGGTTCTAAACTTTTTAGGGAAATTGGTTTCGGTACCATCTTCTTCTACACCACCAAAAGGGGGATTAGAGAGTATAATATCTAACTTGTCTTTAGCGCCCCAATCTGCATAAGGTTTGCTTAGTAAATTATCTCTACGCACTGCTGGTAAATCGAAACCGTGTAACATTAAATTGGTGGTACACAGTAAATGCGGCAATGGCTTTTTCTCTATACCCTGTATGGATTTTTGTAAGACGTCTCTATCCTTTGAGTCTTTAACTTGACCTCTAACAGATTCTATAGTACAGGTTAAAAAACCACCTGTACCGCAAGCAGGATCTAATACGCTTTCACCTAATTGCGGATTTATCATATCTACCATAAACTGCGTTACGGCTCTTGGTGTGTAATACTCACCTGAAGAACCTGCAGATTGCAGGTCTTTTAAAATGGTTTCGTAAATATCGTTAAAGACGTGGCTTTCTTTAGAGTCGTTAAAATCAATTTGGTCTATGACGTTGATGACTTGTCGGAAAAGTGTTCCGTTTTTCATAAAGTTATACGTATCATCAAACACCGAACGTATAATTTTAGCCTGCGGACTTAACGTAATATCAAGTTCTTTTAATGCAGGAAACAGTTCGTTTTCTATAAACTCCATTAAAGCATCGCCTGTTAAGCCTTCATCGTCTGCAGCCCAATTTTGCCATTTTAAGTGTTCTGGTATTGGCGATTCGTAATCGTCTATGGTAATTTCCCATTCTTCTTCTTTATCGGCAAATATTTTCATAAAAAGCATCCACACCATTTGCGAGATACGTTGTGCATCGCCATCTACACCTGTGTCTTTACGCATGATATCGCGTATGCTTTTTATGTTGGTTGTTATGTTACTCATTAATTATGATTTGTTTTAACTCGTCTACTGTGTAGTATTCGTTTTGATTGTTTTTTCTGTGAAGCATTCTATGACAATTCGCACACACTAATGCTAAATCTTCTAATTTCGTGATTCTTTCTCCTTGATTAATAGGGATTCTATGATGACATTCTATAAACCCATCACCTAAATCTGGATAGGTGTTAGAGAAATCGAAAGTACAGCATTCGCATGTTGGTTTTATTACAGACGCTTTTTTTTTCTGAACTAAACCTCTATCTCTTTCTCTGAAGCGATGCATCGCATAATTCCATTTTCCTTCTTCACTTTCGACATTATCTAAATTTTCATCAATAAGACTATCAGATAATTCTAAAACATATCTTTTAAAGACACCCTCTCTAAAAAAAGGTTTGAAAGCATTCCATATTATTTTCTGAATATTCTCCTTTGAAGTATCCAGATTCAAATATTCAATAGGATAAGTATGACCTTGATTAACTCGACCTAAACCCAATGAATCAGGGCGTAGCACTTTTTGTGTTTTTGCCAGTATTTTCATTTTTCTTCCCCAACGGTGTTTAGGGTTTTTATCAATACAGTCTAATTCTATATCATCAACAGGACTTAATAAATGTGTAAAATGAAATTGTTTACTAGTATTCATTTTTTGAAAAAGCACAACAACATCTCCTTTTTTTGGAGTCATAGCAGGCGTTGGGATATTAGTGAATGCTGATGACCAATGCAAAATCATTTCATCATTATCTTCATCAAAATACGCCCAGTTATCTCCTCCTTCGCGTTTTACATTGCGCACCCATTGTATATCTTTATAGCTAAACATTAAGCAATATTATAAATTTCGTTTTCTAATTCTTTAATGGCTTGTTCAAAATCTTTTCGTTTACCAAAGGCTCTTACCAACTCTACAGGTGAGCCCATTTGGCTTAACGGTTGTACTTTGAGAACAGACCCTTGTTCTATAGAGGTGATGCCCTCGTGTTCGTATTTATCTAGTAAGCTGTTTAATACTTTTTGTGCGGTTTCGCTGTACTTTGTGAAGTAGTTACGTTTACGTACGTTGTTGGCGCGCTCTTGCCGTGTAAGTGCAGGTTGGTCGAAGGCAATATGACAGATTAAATCGAAATCATCTAAATCTTGCCCTACCTCTTCACGCAAGGCTTCTAAAAGTACGCCGTGTTCTGCAAGTTCTTTGATGAGTTCTTCTTTCTTTTCTGACTCGTTCCATCTTTGAATAAAATCGTCTAAGGATGCAAACTCTTTTTCTATATTCTTTTTAGAATAATCTTTTAAGGATTCTGTAATGAGTTTTCCATCTTTTCCGTAATACTGTACGCGCTCATTAACAACAGACACAGGGATTTGGTTCACGTAAAACTTCCGTACCACCTCTTCGTCATCGTCAATATCTATATTAGGTTGTGTTGGTCTAAAACCACCCAAACTTTCAGGTTGGTTATCACCTTGTGCTGTTTCTGTTTCATCATCTGGTGGAATGACTGTTTCTGTGGGACCAGGTTCGTAAATTTGAACAGGATCACCATCAAAATCTGGTCTTGCAAAGATGTTGGTGGCTTTTCTAAAATCCATAATAGTAAAAAAGACTTTGCCTTCTGCTTCTCTAATTCGTGTGCCTCTACCAATAATTTGCTTGAACTCCGTTACAGATTGAATATTGGATTCTAACACAATAACTTTTACCATTTTGGTATCAATCCCAGTGGTTAGCATTTTGGATGTGGTGGCGATCACAGGAAAGCGTTCTTCGACGTCTGTAAAATTATCGAGTTCTTGTTTACCAACCTCATCGTCTCCGGTTATTTTTACGCAATAGTTCCAATGCTGTGCAACTAAATCGGCGTTTTCATTAAATAAGGCTTGGCGCATTCGGTTAGCATGGTCTATATCTACGCAAAAGACAATCGTTTTTGCAAAGCGGTCTGTGGCTTTTAAATACTCGGTAATCTTTTTAGCTACTAGTGCTGTACGTTCATCAATAGCTAAGGTTTTATCGTAGTCTTTTAAATTGTAAATACGGTCTTCTACTTCGTTACCGTATTTATCTAGCAAACCTGCTGTTGGTCTCCAACCTTCATCTACGTTGGTTGTAATACGCACCACTTTATAAGGTGCTAAAAAGCCATCATCAATCCCTTGTTTTAGAGAATAGGTATATACAGGCTTTCCAAAATAATCCATATTAGACACATCTTTGGTTTCTTTTGGAGTGGCTGTTAATCCTATTTGCGTTGCGGTATCAAAATACGTTAGTACATCTCTCCAAGCTGAAGCTTCAGAAGCACTTCCTCGATGACACTCATCTATAACAACGAGATCAAAAAAATCACGACTAAATTCTTTATAGGCATTTTTAGATTCATCGTTACTGGTCAATCCTTGATAAAGTGCAAAGTAAATTTGATAAGACTTATCAATCTTTCGGTTTTTAATGATGTGCATAATATCATTCCCAAACGGTGAAAAGTCTCCATTTTTGGTTTGCGTTAATAAGGCATTTCTATCGGCAAGAAATAAAATCCGTTTTTTAACACCTGTTTTCCATAAGCGCCAAATAATATTAAAAGCAGTATACGTTTTTCCTGTACCTGTGGCCATGACTAAGATAATTTTGTCTTGTCCTTTGGCAATAGCTTCTAATGTCCTATTAACAGCATTTTGTTGGTAATATCTAGGCGTCATGCCGCTATCATCCGCGTAATAGTCTTTTTCTACAATGTCTTGCGCCTCTGGAGTATCAATATTAGTGTGCTTTAAATACTTTTTCCAAAGCGTTTCAGGTGATGGGAAATTATCTAAAGTGAGTTCTTCTTCAATGAGGCCATCGGTTCTTGTTTTATCATGAAAAACAAACGAATCTCCATTAGACGTGAATACAAAAGGGATTTGTAAAACCTCAGAATATTCTAAGGCTTGTTGCATTCCGTGACCAACAGGCTTTTTATTGCTTTTAGCCTCAATGATAGCAATTGGAACATTGGGCTTGTAATATAAAATGAAATCTGCTTTTTTACTTTTTCCTCGAGCGTACATTTTTCCTTGAACAATAATACGTCCGTCAGTAAAAAAAACCTCTTCTCTAACTTGGGTACGCATGTTCCAACCAGCTTTTTGAATAGCCGGATTGATATATTTACTACATATATCTCTTTCTGAAAGGTCTTTTTTATTCATTTATTCTATTTTTCCAAGAAATTATTTCAAACTCCTATATACTTTTACATGCTTTAAATATTTGCAATTACTTCAGTCTTTAACCACGCAATAGCTTTTTCTTGATTATATACAATTCCTGTTCTTAATAAGGCCTCCATATCTCCTATGAAATTGGGATCTTGTTCTTTTTCTTCAATATTCATTAAAAATTCTTTTTTACTTGGCGGTCTGTTTCCTGTTGAAAATGTCGTGTACTCCTTGAAGCATTTGATTATTTCGTCTATATTCAATTCCATATGTAGCCGTGAGTAATCTAAATCAAACAAATCCCTCCCTTTACTGCGTTGGTATAATGCTCGTAATTTTGTACCCAATAATTCATTAATGTTATAGGTTCTAATTTTAGCACTTCCTGTAAACCAATCGCTTTTTACTTCAAAAGGAAATTCTACCCATGGCAATACGTTAAAGTGCTCTTTACAGTTGATTTCCAATTTTAAGCGCAATCTAATTCCTTCATATTCAGAATTGAAACGGTATAGTGCTTTTGCTCCGTGTCCTCTTACTTGTGTTCGCCTTTCTTCTTCAAAGAATGTAATCACTTCATTGATTCGTTGCATTATAGGTTTTATAGGTCCCGGTTTTATTTGGACCAAATCTATATCTTCAGAATATCTTGGTGCTGGATTCAAATACAATTTGTGAAGGGCGGTACCGCCTCTAAAGGCTAAATTTTCATTTAAGAATTCATCTGAGAAAATTTCTACCAATGCACGACTAATGACAAGGTCTTGTTCTACTTGATAAAACTGTTTCCAAGGTGCTTGTTCTTGCCACTTCGCTATGTAGGGCTTCGGAATCATAAATCGCTCTCTATTTTTATATTCACATCCACTTTCCAATGATTATGAATGGCTCCAGGTCTCTCTTTTGATTTTGGACTCAATAACACCGGATAGTATTTTGATGTCTTTAAGTACTCTTTTATGGGTTCGTACAATTTCGATTCAACTTGTAGTTCGCCTTCTAATAAAAAACCCAATCGTTGTAAGGTGCTTTTGTGAGGATACCAAGTAAGTAAATCTTCTATATCTTGAACGTTTATTTCTTCTGACAGTTCTTCGAGAATGGCTAACATTCTATTGATACCACCCAACTTGGTTTGATGATGGATTAAATCTACAGCTGTAAGTGCTGGACTCGAAATTTTAAAAATACCTGCATCCGATTTTTTCTCTAAAATGTTTTTTGTTGGCCATTTTGAAGTTGTAAAAAAATGAATATCTATCGATGATTTTTTAATATCAGGGAATGCCTTATCTGTCATAACATATTCCCGTTGCACTTGTTGATGTCCTGCGCCGTGAAACTTTGCAGCAGAATAAAAGCCTAAGTAATAATTACTATCTAAAAAATCAAAAAGCTTATGTGCAAATAACTGCACAGGTAGCTGTTCTTGTTTGGAATATCTTGGCGGAATGATTAAATAAAACCCTTTTCTTAAGTTTACAATTTCCTTTTTGGCTACTAAACGTGAAAGCTCTCGCTTTAAAGCAGTATCAGTTTTATGACACTTTTTTACAAGTTCATCCCAAGAAAATGAGTATTCCTCAAAAGATTGTAGTTGCTTTATATAATCTGAGATATCCACCTAAAAGTAAATTTTCGAGAAAGATACCATTTTACGGTAATTATCTCGTTATTCTACTATAAAAATTTTTAATTTTGCCAAAGGATTGCCATAAAGGCTATAAGTATCAATTTTATATGAAAACGCTCTTCATCTGTTCCGCCAACAAACAACGCTCTAAAACGGCTGAAGACTATTTTGCTGAAAAGCATCCTGAATACAACTTTAAAAGTGCAGGCACCAATATCAAAATTTGTAGAAAAGAAGGCACTACTGAGCTTACTGAAGATTTATTAAAATGGGCAGACAAAGTTTATGTGATGGAAAATAAGCATTTAGACCAAATTAAGAAGCATACAGGCTCAAAGTATTACTCAAAAATTAAGGTGTTAGATATTCCAGATATCTACAAATACTATGATTCTAATTTGATCACGATTTTGGAAGAAAAGGTGTCTTTCTAAAACTACCATTATAGTGGTAAAAACATCCTAAAAAGCATCAAATATACCATTATAATGGTTTTTTTAACTCTCCTCCGATTTGAGATTGTTCAACGACATATCTTAGTAAACTTTCAAGAAAAGTATTGAAAATTGGTACTTTACTCGAAAGTTTACTATAATCTGCTCTTAATAATTTTATTTGAACTCACTTATGTTGGTTTGTATACCTAACTCGCATAAATATCCCAAAACTCACAAATTTTTGTTAAAAAGGGGCTAATTCGGTGTCACTAAATTTTTCGACCTCTTGAAAGCCCTATAAATACAATACTTTTAGATTTTTAGATAGTTCCTCTTTCTCCGCCAAGATTTATTCAAAATCGACGAAAGTCCTATAAACTCAATGTTTATGGGACTTTTTATTTTACCCAAAACATCAAAAAGTGTATTAAAAACCATTCTATTGTTGACCTTTTTAAAACCTTTATTATATAACCAATTTACGAATAACAGTTTTACAAACAGTTATTTTTATGCCAAATTTAGGCTTTTACTCATTGAGGTTATAGAGAAAATTGAAATTAGCATACGCATTAAACTTGTTTATCACCTGCCTCCTGAGGTTACCCCTTGTTGGTTTCAAAACTTTGATTTATTTATTGATAGCATGGTCTTGGTTAAAAACAATGTCAAATATTGAAGATGAGATACCAGAACAGAAGACCATTTGAAAAAGCACAAAGATAATAAACGCTTCTTGCCTTCATGGAAGTCTTTAGAGCAAACAAATTGTGGTGCTTTATCAAAATTATATGGCAACAATACATACCGTAAAATCTAAAGATACCATAGCGCAATCTTATGGAGCCGTTAATCACAACAACTATTCAACTAGTTGTTTTGAAATTCATAAAAACAGCATGATGAATGATTTCTGTCCGAATAATTTTAGTAAATCCGCATTGAAACCTATACTATTGTATTAGCGCATTTTAAAATAGAGATAATAAAACGTTTTAACATTAACCAATAATAAATATCATACTACAAAATGTTTACACCGGATTTTTGATATTCTAAAAGAAGTTCATTATCAATGTCTAGATCAGTTACTACAGCATCAACTTCAGTGAGGCTACAAACATGATAGCTTTGTTTTAAACCTAGCTTATTGGATGTAACTAGAGAAACCGTAGCATTTGATACTTCAATCATAGCTTTTTTCATTAATGCAACCTCATAACTACCTTCAGTTATTCCATTATCAACATCTAAACTGCCTGTACCAATAAAACACATATCGGCTTTAATTTTTGCAAGTTTCTGTATAACATCAATGCCAACAGTTACCATTGCTTTTTTATGTATTTTGCCACCAATAAAAATAATTTCAATGTTTGGATGCCCAGTAAGTTCCATCGCAATTGGCAGACAATAAGTATAAATAGTTATTTTCAACTCTTTTGGCAACAACCTTACAAAAGCAAGATTTGTAGTACCTCCACTTATTATAATGGACATACCATTTTTTATAAGAGTAGATGCTTTGTTTGCTATTATTTCTTTTTTATCACTGTTTACTATAACATTATCATTATAATGGTATAGCTTTTGAATGGTAGATACGGCTCCTCCATGAATTTTGGACAGCAACCCCTTACCGTCTAACTCGTTTAAATCTCTCCTAATAGTATCTTCAGACACACTAAGCTCTTCGGCTAAAACTGAAGAACTTACCTTTTTTTCAACTCTAATCTTATCAATAATAATTCGTTGCCTTTCATTTTTTACCATGAGTTATTTTTTTTCAAATATAACATTTTGATTTAAAAATAAAGGTTATAATCAAAAAGATAGGCTTCTTTAGCTCAAAATAAAACACTTAAGCAAACAGCACAATAAAACATAAAATTGCTACAAAAACGCTTGTTTTATAAATTTAAAATTCAAAAGCATATATTAATTATTAAACCTATGCAAGCAGTACTGCATAATCCATTTTTTACATCTATACAATCACTATATTTCACTAAAAACAGCTAATAATTGCATTTTATTTGCATGTTATTTGCACATTATTTGCATATTATTTGCGTGTATAAAACATAAAAACTATATTTACTTCCGAAAAACATTCTTAAACTAACAAACAATGAAAAAAAAACAGCATTATTTAATCTTTTTGCTTGTTATGGTTTTAACGCAAATTGGCATTGCACAAACGGTAACCATAACAGGAAAAGTAACCTCGAAAAGTGATGGGCAACCACTGCCCGGAGCAAGTGTTCTTTTAAAAGGGGAATCTCAAGGAAGTGTTACGAATTTTGATGGAAATTATTCAATTGAAGTAAATAACCCAAATGGAAAAGAGCTTGTCTTTAGCTATATTGGTTTTAAAACCCTTACAGTATCCTTGAATGATTCCAACATTATCAATATTGCTCTTGAAGAGGACGCCACAAGTCTTGATGAGGTTGTTGTAACCGCATTAGGAATTAAAAGAGAAGCCAAAGCTTTAGGGTACTCTTTAACTGAAGTTGGGTCAGACGACATGGGAAGGGTAAAAACCACAAGCGCTGTAAACGCACTACAAGGTAGGGTTGCCGGAGTTAACATTTCTCAAAACAGCACCGGTGCAGCAGGTTCGAGCAGGGTAATCATTAGAGGAGCTAGTTCTTTATCGGGCAGCAACCAACCATTATATGTTGTTGATGGGATTCCTATTTTAAATGTAACTAAAGCTTCAATTGGAAGATTTGATGGCGAATTTGGAGATGGCGGAGATGATATTTCATCTATTAATCCAGACGATATCGAGTCGGTTTCTATTTTAAAAGGAAGTTCTGCTGCCGCTTTATACGGGTCACAAGCCTCTAATGGTGTAATAATGATTACTACAAAGTCAGGCAAAGGCAAAAAAGGACTTGGTGTAGAATTTTCAAGTTCCCTTACGTTTGACTCTGTAAATACAGATCTACAAGATTTTCAAACTATTTACGGCCAAGGTAGATCTGGTTTAAAACCAGGCTTTATATACGAAAATGGCTCGGTAACAGCTTTAGATGATGGAACGCCAGAAGGACTAGACCTAGCCACTTCCAATGCATTATCAAACTCCACCCTTTCTTGGGGGGCAATGTTAGACGGATCTAATGCTATTGCATGGGATGGCATATACAGACCATATACAAATACTGGAAATAATGTTAAAAAGTTTTACGACACAGGGGTTACGGCAGTTAACACCGTATCTGTTGTTAAAGGAAGTGATGATTATAGTTATCGACTATCATTTTCTAATTTAGACAATAGAGACGTCTTCCCTAATTCCACTTTAGACAGAAAGTCTTTTTCATTAAGTGGTAATGCTAAAATAAACCCAAAGTTAACTTCTACAATTAGCGCTAAATATATAATAGAAAAGGTGCATAATCGTGTAGGTATCGGCGACGGTCCTGGTAATGCCAATAACTCGGTATTGTTGTTGCCAGCAAATATTGATGTAACAGGAATGAAACCTGGGTTTAATGACGAAGGAGCTGAGCTTCCATTTACATCGAGTGTTTGGACTACTAATCCGTATTGGGTAACAGATAAGTTTAATAATAACGACAAGAAGAAGAGAATAATTGCTTCAACAACTTTAAGATATGATATTACAGATTGGTTATATGCAAATGGTCGAGCAGGGATTGATTCTTATGATTTATCAGTACAACGTGTAACACCTTGGGGAACGGCTTACAGGTCTGGAGGTCGCTTGTATCAAAGTAAATCAACTTACTCGTTTTTTGATGCTGATATGATGCTTGGAGTTGAAAAGTCCATTACAAGTAAAATATCCACCCATTCAGTTTTTGGAGGGAATACCAAAAAGAGCACTTGGGAATCATTAAGTGCCCAGGGCGACGATTTCATTGTAATAGGTCTAGAAGATTTAAACAACACTACAAACCCAATACCCTCTTACGGTTTAAGCGAAAGCAAAACAAACTCATTGTATGCTTCAATTGAGGTAGATTATGACAATACATTTTTCTTAACTTATACCGGAAGAAATGAATGGTTCTCAACATTATCTTTCCCAGGAAAAACATCTCCTAATGATGATTTTTACCAATCGATCAGTGGAAGCTTACTGCTTCACGAAGCGCTTAAATTGCCAAAAGCGATCACTTATGCTAAATTAAGGTCAAGTTATGCTCAAGTAGCTGGAGCTACAAGTCCTTATGCTTTAAATTTAACGTATGCCATTTTAGGGACTTTCCAAGGACAAGCATTCGGACAGGTAAATGGTAGCACTATTCCTAACCCCAATTTAGTGCCTTTAGAGAAAAAAGAATTTGAAATTGGTTTTGATGGAAGATTCTTTAATAACAGATTACATCTAGATGTAGCTTACTATTCAAACAAAACGTTAAACGACATTGTTAGAGCAAGTGCAACAAGCACATCTGGATATACTTCGGCGTTGCTAAATGTTGGTGAATTGGAAAACAAAGGATTAGAATTGCTCTTAGGAGGGTCGCCAATTAAAAATGATAATTTCAGTTGGAATTCATCTATAAATGTTGGCTACAACAATAGTGAAATTGTAAACACAAATGATGAAGGCAACCCTATTACCATGCAGTTAAGCAGAACAGGAAACGCGAACATAGCTCATATGGTTGGAGAAAACTACGGAACTATAGTTGGAGAGTCTTATGCTAGAGATGAAAATGGAGTTAAAATTTACACTATAGATGGACAAGGTATTCCTAGACCTGTAAGAGCAGATGAGCGTAAAGTATTAGGCAATGGAGTAGCACCGGTAACAGCTGGTTTTTCTAATGAATTTAGATATAAAAATGTAAGCTTAAATATTTTGGTTGATGGTAAGTTTGGAGGACAAGTGTTCTCAGGAACAAACGAGGCAGCATATTTTAGCGGTGCTCACAAACGTACTTTAGAAGGCAGAGAAAATGGTTTAGAGGTTACGGGTATTGATCAAGCAACAGGGCAAGAATTCACAACAACAGTTCCTGCTAGGAGTTTAGGCTCTTACTATGGTTATATCGCAGCAGAAAATACAGGTATAGCCGAGGAGTTTATATATGACACGGATTATATAAAGTTTAGAGAATTTAGCCTAGGCTACTCTTTTCCGAAAAAGATTTTAAAGAATATTTTCATAAAAGAAATGAGTGTTTCTTTAATTGGTAGAAACTTATTTTACCTGATGAAAAAAACAGACAATATTGATCCAGAAGCATCAATAAACAACTCTAACTCGCAAGGGTTAGAACGATTTGGAGTCCCAGCAACACGTAGCTTTGGATTTTCTTTAAATGTTAAATTTTAATTAATAAGAAGATGAAAAAAATAATATTATTATTAGGGCTAATCTTTACTTTCAATGCTTGCGACGACGGCTTTGAAGAGTTAAATGTCAACCCTACAAAACCAGTGCAATTGGCACCCTCTACAAAACTAACAGCAGCACAATTGTACACTGCGGGAACTAGTTATGTAGCAACCCTTTTTTATAACGTAGGAACAGTAATGCAGTTAGTGCAACAAATTAACGCTACGTCGTACTCATGGGAATATACAGAATCTCAGTCTCATCAGTTTTTTAACGAACAATACCCCAGTGCAGTAAAGGCCATAGTAGACCTTGTAGATGGGCTTGAAAAAAGCGAAGACCCCAACGCGGCAGTAGATCTTGCCATTGCAAACGTATGGAAGGTTTTAGTTTTTAGCAGATTAACAGATAGTTATGGAGATATACCTTATTTTGAAGCAGGCAAAGGATTTATTGACGGCATAAGGTTTCCTAAATACGATGCGCAAAGTGAAATTTATACAGATATGTTAGCATTACTAGAAAGCGCTTCAAATACACTAAGTACAGGTGGAAGCAATTCTTATGGAAGTGGCGATATTGTTTTTGGTGGCGATACTCAAAAGTGGCATAAATTTGCCAATTCACTTATGCTTAGGTTAGCCCTAAGACTGGTTAAGGTAGATCCATCAGGAGCTGAAGCATGGGCCACAAAAGCTATCAATGGTGGGGTTATGACAAGCAATGCTGATATAGCTTATATTAACTATCAATCTGAAGCTGGTTATGGTGGGGTTTTTGGACCTACTATAAATCCTATTGCTAGAACATTTTCTTCCAGATTTGGAAATCAAATCAAAATGTCCGAGACTTTTGTGGAGTTTATGAAAGATAGAAATGACCCAAGAGTTTCCGTTTTATGTTCTACTGTAGATGGGGAAACAGACTTTGATTTACAGTTTGGGCAACCAAACATTGATAGAACAAGGGGAGCAGCAAACTCTAAGCCCAATATGAATATTTTTGGAGGTTTAGTAGGTTGGTCTCCTTACGCAGCAAACCCAACCAGTTATGACGCACCGTTTTTCTTTCAGACCTATGCCGAAGTTGAGTTTATGTTAGCAGAGGCTGCCCATCGTTGGGGACTAGCAGGCGGTAATACAGAAGATCATTATAACGCAGGTGTAACTGCAGCTATGGATTACTTGTCATTGTACGGAAATGGAGTAGGTATTGATGCGACTCAAATTTCAGATTATTTAACAGCTAATCCATTTGATGACTCAATTGCTTTACAAATGATAAACGAGCAATATTGGGTAGCAACTTTCCCTAACGGAATAGAAACATGGGCCAATTGGAAGCGTTCTGGTTACCCAAGCCTAACACCTGTACCTCATATATTTAGTCAAACCGATGGTACAATTCCTAGAAGATTTATCTACCCTGCAACTGAAAGAGCCAACAACCCAGATAACTTGCAGGAAGCCATAGACAGACAAGGAGACATCCTAACCTCACGTATGTGGTGGGACGCAAATTAATCTGTAAAAAACAAAATAGCTCTTTATGATACGTTAGAATTAATGTTATCGTTTAAAGCTTATTTTAGTGTTTAGTTAAATTTGAGTTAGTAATTGAGGTGAGAGAAATCGGTTTATTACTCTCACCTCTTTTCTTTAAGAGCACTACTAAAACCAAATAGGGCTATTTTAAAAATTGAACGGGGAAACAGTGATTATGGTTAAGGAACAACTATATTCTGAACATGCTTGAAGCTCTTAAAAATTTAAAAGATTAAAGATTTCAACGTAAGGACACAAAAAAACTTACTAAAAAAAACTATAAATGAACGCCACATTAATTCTAATAATTATAGCGTCTTATTTTGGGACACTAATGATAATATCACACTTCGTTTCCAAAAAATCTAGTGAAGAATCATTTTATACTGGCGATAGGAAATCGCCATGGCAAGTGGTTGCTTTTGGTATGATAGGTGCCGTATTATCTGGTGTTACATTCGTGTCAATTCCCGGAATGGTAGGCACTAATTATTTTTATTATTTACAGTTTGTTTTCGGTAATGTAGTGGGATATGTATTTATAACTTACGTACTAATCCCTATTTATTATAATTTAAAGTTAGTTTCAATATACACCTATTTAGAATCTCGTTTTGGAATTAGAACCTACAAAACGGGCTCATTGTTTTTTTTAATATCGCAATCATTTGGAGCAGCTTTAAGGTTGTTACTTGCTGCAAAAATTTTACAATATGCCGTGTTTGATGCCTTTAATGTTCCGTTTTACTTAACAGTACTTATGATATTAGTTTTAATATGGATGTACACACACAGATCTGGTATTAAAACTATTGTTTGGACAGATACGCTTCAAACATTTTTTTTACTTATGGCAGCCATAGTAACGATTTACGTAACAAAAGATGCTTTAAACTTAAATTTTTCAGAAACCATTTCAACAGTTACAAATCACAAATACTTTAAGGTTTTTAATTGGGATTTTAATTCTGGAAGCAATTTTTTTAAACAGTTTATTTCTGGAATATTGATTGCTGTGGCCATGGTTGGTTTAGACCAAAATATGATGCAAAAAACACTTACCTGCAAAAACAAAAAAGAAGCGCAACGCAATGTTTTGACCTTTAGCTTAATTTTGGCAATTACTCAATTTTTGTTTCTGGGTTTAGGTGTGATGCTTTATTTATATGCTGAAAAATTTGGTATTCAATTAGAAGTTGAAAACGGAAAATTTATTAACACCGATGCTTTATTCCCAATGCTTTCATTAAACCATTTTGGCATGCTTGCAAGTGTTAGTTTTATTTTAGGGATTACAGCAGCTTCTTTTTCAAGTGCAGATTCTGCTTTAACCGCTTTAACAACATCCTTTACCCATGACTTTTTAGACATTCAGCATAAAAACCCTAAAGAAAAAAAACGACTTAAAAACCGGGTGTTATTTGGGTTTTCAGTTGTTATATTCACCATTATAATGTTGTTTTCAGAAAGTAAAGGCGATGTTATTTCAACAATTTTTAAGGTTGCCGGATATACTTATGGCTCCCTATTAGGGCTTTATATATTTGGAATTTTTACCAAGATAAAAACCAAAGATGCTGCAATTCCATTTATATGCATTTTAACGCCCTTAATAACATACTTTTTAAACCATTATTTTATTCTCTGGTTTAATTTTGATTTTGGATTTATGAACATTTTTGTAAATGCACTCCTAACTGTTATAGGTTTGATAATTATGAAAAGAAGAAATTGAAACGAATACAGAATATTTTTTCAAAGAAAACAGTATAATAATTTTTAAGTTATATGAAAAACAAGTTAACCACAGAGCAACCTTCAGGTTATAACGATTTAGATAAAATGAGCACCGTTGAACTGCTCTCAAATATGAATAAAGAAGACAAAACAGTGGCTTATACAGTTGAAAAAGTGGTGCCTTCTATTCAAAAACTAGTAGACGATATTTATAGCAAAATAAAAGCTGGCGGTAGGTTGTTCTATATAGGAGCAGGAACAAGCGGACGATTAGGTGTACTTGATGCATCCGAGTGCCCACCAACTTATGGCGTCTCAGACAATGTGGTAATTGGACTTATAGCCGGTGGCGATGTTGCACTTAGAAAAGCAGTTGAAAATGCAGAAGACGATAGTAAAATGGCATGGAAAGACCTCCAGGAATACAACATTTCAAAAAAAGATGTGCTTATAGGAATCGCCGCATCGGGAACAACACCTTATGTTATTGGCGGTGTTAAAGAAGCAAAAAAGCATGGTATTATTACGGGCTGCATTACTTGTAACAAAAACTCGCCGTTATCTCTAGAGGTAGACCATCCAATTGAGTTGGTTGTTGGCCCTGAGTTTGTTACCGGAAGCACGAGAATGAAAGCAGGAACTGCTCAAAAACTAGTTTTAAATATGATCTCAACAACCGTTATGATAAAACTAGGAAAAGTAAAAGGCAATAAAATGGTAAACATGCAACTCTCAAACAAAAAACTTGTAAACAGAGGTGTTAGAATGATAATGGAGCAACTCAATATAGATGAAAAGTTGGCGAGTAGTTTATTACTAAAACATAAAAGCGTAAAAGAAGTATTTGATAAACACAAAACAAATCCTGCCAACGAAAATTTGAACGAATAATGGAATTGAATTCGCGAATAATAGCATTAGATGTTTTAAGAGGATTAACGATTGCTTTAATGATTCTAGTAAACACACCAGGAAGTTGGTCATATGTTTACCCTCCCCTGTTGCATGCTAAGTGGCATGGTTTCACGCCTACAGATGCTGTTTTTCCATTCTTTCTATTTATCGTTGGGGTTTCTATTCACTTTGCTTTTAAAAAATATAAATCCGGGCAATTTAATCAGGCCTTATTAAAAATTGGCAAAAGAACACTGATTATATTTGCCATAGGTTTCTTTTTAAATTTATATCCAAAGTTTAACTTTGATACAGTTAGGATTTTTGGCGTTTTACAGCGTATAGCTATTGCCTATGGAATTGGAGCGACCCTAAGTTTATTTTTTGATAAAAAAACATTGATTTTTTTACTTTCAAGTATGTTACTTTTGTATTGGGGTCTATTATATTTTCTTGTTCCAGAGAATCCATACGCCCCCCAGACTAATTTGGTAAAGGAAATTGATCTATTTTTATTGGGTTCAGAACATATGTGGAAAGGACTCGGGTTTCCTTTTGATCCGGAAGGGTTACTGTCAAGCTTACCAGCAATAGGAACTGTTATATTTGGTAATTTGGCAGGTCAACTTATATCAAAATCTAGTTCTCATCTAAACACTGTTAAATCACTTTTCATTTATGGGGCCATCTTAACCATGATTGGTTGGTTTTGGGGCTATATTTTTCCTATAAATAAATCTTTATGGACAAGTTCTTTCGTGTGTTTTTCAGCAGGGCTTGCCATGTTGTTTTTAGCGTTGCTAATTTGGGTTATTGACATTAATGGTTTAAAAAAATGGTCCTCGCCTTTTATACATTTTGGTACTAATTCATTGTTTATTTTCGTATTTTCCGGCTTATACGTTAAAAGCCTCTATCTAATTAAATTAACAAATGAGCAAGGTGAAAAGGTTAACGGATACAATAGTCTATATAATGAAGTATTTGTTCCAATTGCAGGTAAAATGAATGGTTCCTTATTGTTCGCAATTACCCATATTATTTTTTTCTGGGCATTAGTATATCTGCTCTATAAAAAGAAAATTTTTATAAAAATTTAGCAAAACAACATACTTATATAGAAATTATGATTTTATCCTATAATAAAAATAAAAACTAGAATTAAAGTGTCAAATCTTCATTGAGCAAATAAAACCAAAAACTAAAATACTAACAAATGAATAAGTTTCTAATAATATCCATATTATCTGCTATCTGCTTTATATCGTGCAACTCTAATAAAAAACAACCTAAAACTAATAAAGACACAATAAATGCGCATACCCAATGGGTAGATAGCATTTATAACAATATGTCTCTAAAAGAAAAAGTAGGGCAATTATTTATGGTTGCAACTTACTCAAATCGAGATCATAAGCATTCAGATGCTATTGAAAAACTAATCAAAGAATTTAATATTGGAGGGCTCATATTTTTTCAGGGAGACCCCGTGCGTCAAGCAAAACAAACAAATGAATACCAGACCATATCTAAAGTGCCTTTATTTATTGGGATTGATGGCGAATGGGGTTTAAACATGAGGCTAGACAGCACATCAAAATACCCATATAATATGACACTTGGGGCAATTCAGAAAAACAGCATAGTTAAACAAATAGCAAAACAAATTGGTAAAGATTGCAAAAGATTGGGGATTCATATAAACTTTGCTCCCGTAGTGGACATCAACACCAATCCAAAAAACCCCATAATTGGGGTACGCTCATTTGGTGAAGATAAATATAATGTCACAAAAAAGGCAGTAGCTTTTACCGAAGGTTTACAAAGCGAAGGTATATTGGCTTGCGCAAAACACTTCCCTGGGCATGGCGATACAGACACAGATTCGCATAAAACATTGCCTACCGTTTCTTTTTCCAAAGAGCGAATTGATTCGGTAGAACTTTACCCGTACAAACAATTGTTTAACAAAGGTATTGCGGGCGTTATGGTTGCCCATTTAAATGTCCCGAGTTTAACACATGAAAAAGGCTTACCCTCTTCATTATCTCCAAAAGTAGTGACCAACATTTTAAAAGAAAAATTAGCATTTAAAGGACTCATTTTTACTGATGCCTTAAATATGAAAGGAGCTGCAAATTACAAAGAACCCGGAGATATAGATTTAGCGGCTTTTAAAGCAGGTAACGATGTATTGCTTTTTACTGAAGACGCGCCTAAGGCGATTTCTAAAATTATGGAAGCATACAATACCAACGAAATAACCGAGGAGCGTTTATCTCATTCTGTAAAAAAGATACTTGCTGCTAAATTTAATGCAGGCTTAAACCAATTCAAACCTATTGAATTAAATAACCTTGTAAATGATTTGAATGAAGACATTAATGATGATTTATATAAAGAAGCTATCAGCAATGCGATTACGATAATAAAAAATGATGATGCTGTATTACCTTTGCAAAAGCAATCGAAGGAAAAAATTGCATTTCTAAAATTAGGAGATGGCAGTGCCGAAACCTTTTTAAACCACATAAGGCTAAAAACCGATGTTACTGATGTTTCTAATTTATCTCAAAAAAAACTATTAAACGAACTTAATAAATACGATAAACTCATAGTGAGCTACCATCGATTAAATAGCAGGAAAACTAATGCCATTTCTAATAAAGAAAGGTCATTAATCGAAAGCTTATCAAAAATCCACAAAGTGATTTTAAATGTATTTGCCAGCCAATATAGTTTACAAAACCTGTCTCTTGAAAATATTGAAGGTATCATTGTTTCTTATGAAAATTCAGAATGGGCAAATAAAATCTCTGCACAGGCTGTTTTTGGAGAGATTGACGCCAAAGGGAAATTACCAACATCAATATCAAAGATTTACCCTACCCATTATGGCCTATCAATTTTAGAAGACAATTAAATGGTTCACAATCCTAAAACGCATAAAAGATGAAGAAAACCTTACTAAGCAAATTATAACACATATTATTTTTTAATATCTTAAACCTTTTTTTAGAACATTAACTAAAAAAAAGGCATCACAATTGTAAAAGAACCACTTGGAAAACTAGGTAACGACATGAAAAACCAACACAAAATCAGAATACATTAATAGACTTAAACCAACCTCTAATAACAACCTTAAATAAAAAATCAAATTATTTTTTTAATAACATTTTGGAAAGCCATAATCAAATCACACACATTATGAAATATATTGTAATTCTCTTTTTAGCCTTAACAGCTTGCAATTCCACAACTAAAAAAAAGCAAGCTAAAAATGAAGCCATCGTAAATCAATCCGTTGAAACTAAAGCGATTGTTACGGGAGCCAATCAAACCAACAAATATTTACCCCTTTTAAAAGGTAAAAACGTAGGCGTAGTGGCCAACCAAACTAGCGTTATTTTTAAGAATGATAGCGGCAAAGAGCACACCCACCTTGTCGATTCGCTTTTGGCACTTAACGTAAATGTTACCAAAGTTTTTGCGCCAGAACACGGTTTTAGAGGTGTTGCTGATGCTGGTGAATATATTGAGGATGGCATAGACGAAAAAACAGGCTTACCCATTTTTTCACTTTATGGTAAAAACAGAAAACCGCCTAAAGAATTTTTAGAAGATATAGATGTTATGCTTTTCGATGTGCAGGATGTTGGGGTTCGTTTTTACACTTATATATCGACACTTCATTACGTTATGGAAACTTCCGCAGAACTCAATATCCCTGTCATTGTGTTGGATCGTCCAAATCCTAACGGGCATTATATCGATGGGCCTATTTTAGAAAAAGACGTTACAAGTTTTGTGGGCATGCATACCGTACCCATTGTTTATGGGATGACCATTGGCGAGTACGGAAAAATGATAAATGGCGAAAAATGGATGGATAACGAAATACAATGCGATCTTACCGTAGTGCCATTACAGCATTACACGCACGATTCGGAGTATGATTTACCTTTAAAACCGTCGCCCAATTTGCCCAATGCAAAATCGATTAATTTATACCCAAGTGTTTGTTTTTTTGAAGGCACTACGGTTAGTTGTGGACGCGGAACCGAAATGCAATTCCAAATTTTCGGTGCACCATTCTTACCTGAGGAAACATTTGATTTCAGCTTTACACCACAACCAAATTTTGGAGCTAAAACACCCAAGCATCAAGGAGAGTTATGCTTCGGGAAGGATTTAAGAAATGTGGAGCGTCTTGATGAGATAAATTTAGACTGGTTAATTGAAGCCTATAAGGCCACAGCAGATAAAACCACATTTTTCAACCAATTCTTTCCTAAATTGGCAGGGACTAAAAAGTTGCAAGATCAAATTGAAAATGGCGTTTCTGCTGAAGCTATCAAAGAAAGTTGGAAACCCGGATTGGAAGCCTTTAGCAAAACCAGAGAAAAATACTTGTTGTACAAATAAAAGGATTGGATGAATATTGAAGCCTCTACGTCACAGGATTTAAATGCATTATCAACTATTTTGGAGGGCGAATTATTTACCGATGCACTCCACAAATCCATTTATGCCACCGATGCTTCTGTTTACAGAAAGTTGCCTTTAGGCGTGGCGTATCCAAAAAGCAATCAGGATTTAAAAGCGCTGATTGAGTTTGCCACAATCAACAAAATCACGCTTATTCCAAGGGCTGCGGGCACCTCGTTAGCGGGTCAATGTGTGGGCGATGGTTTGGTGGTAGACCTATCAAAACACTTCACTAAAATTGTAAGTTTTAATGAGCACAATAAAACCATAACCGTACAACCCGGTGTGATAAGGGATGAGCTTAATAATTTCCTAAAACCATACAAACTGTTTTTTGGCCCCAATACCTCTACTAGCAATCGATGCATGATTGGCGGTATGGTAGGCAACAATTCTTCGGGGACAACCTCTATTAAATATGGTGTTACACGAGATAAAATTGTGCAGTTGAAAACCGTTTTAAGTGATGGCTCCGAAGTGGTTTTTAAGGATTTGAATACCGAGGAATTCCTTTTAAAAACAAAAGGAAACAGTTTAGAGAGCAACATTTATAAAACGTTACATCATGAGCTTTCAAATACCGAGAATCAATTAGAAATAAAAAACGAATTTCCAAAGCCATCCATCCACAGAAGAAACAATGGCTACGCCGTCGATGAGTTGTTAAAGTCAGAAGTATTTGGAGGTGATGAGTCTCAAATCAATCTATCAAAATTAATGGCAGGTAGTGAGGGCACCTTGGCTTTTACCACGGAGATAACCTTAAAATTAGACGACGTGCCACCGCCTAAAAACATTATGGTGGCAGCGCATTTTCATTCCATTGAAGCGAGTATGAAAGCCGTGGTAATTGCCATGAAGCATAATTTATACACCTGCGAACTCATGGATAAAACCATTTTGGACTGTACCAAGAATAACAGGGAACAAATTAAAAACAGGTTTTTTGTTGAAGGCGACCCAAAGGCTATTCTTATGTTGGAAATTTGTACGCATAACGATACAGATTCCAATGTTTTGGCAGAAGCTTTAATATCCGATTTGCAAAAAAATAAATTGGGTTATGCTTATCCTAAATTAATTGATAATCAAATAAATCAAGCCCTGGAACTGCGTAAAGCCGGATTGGGTTTGTTGGGAAATATTATAGGCGATAAAAAAGCCGTTGCCTGTATTGAGGATACTGCTGTGGCTTTAAAGGATTTGCCAAATTACATCGCTGAATTTTCTAAAATGATGGAAGATTTTGGTCAAAATGCCGTGTACTATGCACATGCTGGTGCTGGTGAGTTGCACTTAAGACCCATTCTTAATTTAAAAAAACAAGAAGATGTTGTTCTGTTTAGGGAAATAACATCGAAGACTGCAGAATTGGTGAAAAAATACGGCGGTTCTTTTAGTGGCGAACATGGAGATGGCATTGTTAGGGCAGAATTTATACCTAAAATGATAGGTGAAAAAAATTATGCCCTCTTAAAACGAATCAAACAAACCTTCGACCCTCATAATGTTTTCAATAAAGGCAAAATAATCGATGCTTTTGCAATGGACGAAAACTTGAGATACGAAGTCGATCGGGTTGAGCCAGACATAGCAACGGTTCAAGATTTTTCCGATAGTTTGGGCATCTTACGGGCGGCCGAAAAATGCAATGGTTCCGGTGATTGCAGAAAACTGCCCGAAGCCGGCGGTACCATGTGCCCAAGTTACAGAGCAACAAAAAATGAAAAAGACACCACCCGAGCCAGGGCAAATGCGCTCCGGGAATTTTTAACACATTCAGATAAAGCAAACAAATTCAATCATAAAGAACTATACGACGTTTTCGATTTGTGTTTAAGTTGTAAAGCCTGTGCCAGCGAGTGCCCCAGTAACGTGGATATAGCCACTTTAAAAGCCGAGTTTTTATATCAATATCACAAAGAAAATGGTCTGCCTTTAAGGAGCAAACTCTTTGGAAACAGCACAAACCTTAATAAGTTAGGCAATATAGCGCCACGGCTAACCAATTTTATGTTGAATACTAAATTCTCTAAAAATTTATTGGGGATTGCGCCACAACGAAGTATTCCAAAATTGGAAGCGGTTACCTTCTTCAATTGGTACAAAAAGAATAAAAAAAGACTTAATAGCACGCCCTGTAAAAATGGTGAGGTTTATCTTTTTATAGATGAATTTGTGAACTTTTACGACGTGCACGTTGGTATTGATGCCATGGAACTTTTAACGGCATTGGGCTATAAAGTTAATATCACTAAACATAAGGAAAGCGGTCGTGGTTTTATATCAAAAGGCATGTTAGACCAAGCAAAAAAACTGGCCGATTATAATGTTGATTTTTTTAAACCACTTATTTCACATGATGCGCCATTGGTAGGTATTGAACCTTCTGCAATTTTAACCTTTAGGGATGAGTACGCAAGACTTGCTGAAGATAAAAAAGCAGCAGAAAAAATTGCCAAAAATACCTTTACGATTGAAGAGTTTTTAAGTCGCGAATCAAACGAAGGTCGAATAAATCCCGACCAGTTTACCGCAGAAAAGCAGGTGGTTAAAATTCATGGGCATTGCCATCAAAAAGCTTTAAGCAGCATGGAATCAGCCTTTAAAATGCTTAGTATTCCTAAAAATTACTCCGTTACCATTATAAATTCCGGTTGCTGTGGAATGGCAGGGTCTTTTGGTTATGAAAAAGAACATTATGCATTGAGCATGCAAGTTGGAGAGGATACCCTTTTTCCAAAAATAAGAAACATGAGCGACCAAACGATTATTGTCGCGTCGGGTACGAGTTGTCGCCACCAAATTAAAGATGGCACAGATAAAAACTCCAAACATGCCGTAAGTGTTTTAAGGGAAGCGCTTTTATAGTTCTACCAAAATTGAATTAATTTTTCATGGATTCGAACATCAAACATATCAAAATCAAAAGAACGCAATCTATTGATGTTTTTAGGGCGATAACCATGTTTTTAATGATTTTTGTGAATGATATTCCGTCGTTAAAAGATGTTCCCAATTGGTTGAAACACACGGAGGCACAAGAAGACGGTATGGGTCTATCGGATGTTGTTTTTCCTTTATT
Source organism: Hwangdonia lutea (assembly GCF_032814565.1). Lineage (GTDB taxonomy): Bacteria > Bacteroidota > Bacteroidia > Flavobacteriales > Flavobacteriaceae > Hwangdonia > Hwangdonia lutea. Next base: position 3,306,425 of record NZ_CP136521.1, on the reverse strand, counting down.
TTTATTTATTGTTGGCCTTTCCATTCCTTTGGCCATAAACACCAGAAGAAAAAAGGGATATAACGAAACTTCCACAGCTACTCATATTGTTTCTAGGACGATTGCTTTATTGGCCATGGGCGTTTTAATGGTCAATATTGGTCGGATTAATCCCGACTTGATGCCTTTTGGAAAAAATACGTGGCAAATATTAATGACGGTAGGAATTATGTTAGTATGGCTGTATTACAAGCCTATTACATACTTAACTAAAGCAGGAGTTATAGCTTTAAAATGTTTAGGGATAGGTATTCTGCTGTATTTGGCTGTAGTGTTTAGAGGTGGTACAGCCGACAATCCCATATGGATAAAGCCTTATTGGTGGGGCATTTTAGGGTTGATTGGTTGGGCGTATCTTTTAAATGCATTCTTTTTTATGTTTTTGGGCAGCAAAATAAGAGATATCATTTTAGGATGCTTACTATTGTTTTTATTTAATATTCAGGAATTTGGGTATTTCAAAGGCTTTCCATCTTTTAAAATTGTGGTTAGCGCTTCCAATCATTTATTGGTGATGTTAGGTGTGTTGTGTACTGCTTTGTTGTTGCGTTATAAAGATCAGAAAAAGGAAAATAGATTTTTGTTAATACTACTAGCTTGTGGTATAACTCTTATTGCCTTTGGATTTTTTATCAGACCATCATTTATAATTTCAAAAATATTGGCTACACCTTCATGGACCATTATTTGTGGCGGTATAGCATTTTTGTTATTTGGCCTATTTTATATTGTTGTTGATAAATGGGGGCAATCTGCATGGGCCAATATTATAAAACCTGCAGGAACCAGTACCCTTACTTGTTATTTGTTGCCGTTTTTAATATATCCATTATTGTCTATATTGAATTTTAGATGGCCTGAATTCGCAACTTACGGTTGGGCAGGTATTGTAAAATCATTGTTTTTCGCCCTAGTGGTTATAATAATAACTGGTGGCTTAGAAAAAATAAAAATCAAATTGAAAGTGTAAATTTATTTATATGGATTTATTCTAATCGAGCATCTCGTTTAATGACACAAATTGATATCCATTTCGCTTTAATGCTTTAATGAGATGTTCCAATTCCAAATAAAATTTATCTGTGCGATTAGGGTGCGTTCCAATATGACTTAAAAGTAAAAACCCGTTGAGCGATGCTTTAGCCTCATAATCTAAAATAGAATTGTAAATAACTTCGGTGCTTTTATAATTTTTATCATCTGGCGTGGTATAATCAGCATGCGACAGCGTTCCTTTTGTATAATTTATTAAGGTAAGCTGGTTTTTTTTTGTCCAGGAGGTAATTGTACTGTCGTTCCATTCGTAAGGTGGTAAATAGTAAGGCGCATCGGATTTGTTAATACCAAATTTTTTCATTTCGGCATAATTCAAATTTAGGTCTTCGTTAAACTCGGTTTCGGTTACCAACAGTTTTTTGTCTGCCGACCAATCATTGTATAACAAATGTTTGTTGGAGTGTGCACCCAAATAATGACCGTTCTTTTTTAAATCGGAAATAAGAGGCGCAAACTCATTATTACGATAAAAATCACCTGTAAAAAAGAAAGAAGCTTTAATGTTTTCTCGGTTTAGAACCTCCAATATATGTGCGCCTCCATCGGCATATTCATGTCCTGTAAACACCAAATGAATATTCTTCTCGTTACTGTTGCCACGTACAATAGCTCCTGTATTATCTATCTCATTGTTTATTTTTTTTTTACATCAGCCTCTAAAGACGATAAATAAAACACCAAACACGCAGTACCGTCCATGGTTGGTTCGTTTGTAGAATAATCTCCAACATCGTCATGATAAACCACATATTCTGATTGAAATGCGGCATACGGATCGGGATTAAGCAGCTGCAGTCCTTTAAGATTATTGTAAATAGAGCCATAAACAGGGCCATCAACCAACCCGCCATCAGTTTGGTAACCGTGTAAAAGGTTTAGTGAGGAATGCGGGTAAATAGGGGAGTCACCGTAGCCTTCTGGTAGACCAACTATCATACTTGTTCCCCATGGATTGCACCCAAACAACCAATCTCTCAGGGCAGCTTCCATGTTCAAGTAGGTGTCATCTCCTGTTAATTCCCTGTAAGCTTTAGCTTGAGTTAAAGTGGCTGTTACCAAATTATTTGAGCACCAAATAAAGGGTACTCCGATGAGGAAAGGATTGTCTTTACCACGTTGTGCGATAGCCTCTAAACCAGTTTTATAATAATTTGTTACCGTTTTTTTATCATCTGTATTGGCAATTAAAGCCAATTCGTTATGTCCTGCATTGTAAAATGGATAATATTGATAGTGTTTAGCTGTATCTTGACCCATCCAAGGTGTTACTTTTTCAGAAGAAGCGTAATTTAATGCTTCACTGTAATAGGTTTTGTCGTTTGTGAGTTTGTACAGTTTGGCGGCGGCCAACTCCATGTCGTCGTACCAATTATCTTCCTCGTAAAAATAGGGCGATGTGGCTGGAGCTGTTTGCATGGTGCCTGGTTTGGTTTTACCAAAAGCATAAGCATCTTTGGCTTTTTGGGTTAAATTTTTGGCGTATTCGGGATAAAAGTCCGACAGTACTTCTGCTCCAATTCCAAAAGAAGATGCAAATTTACCGGCGGTTGAAGACACTCCAGTTGTACGGTTTTTATTCTCAAATAAACCTTGAATTTCTCCACTTACAAAGTAAACCGGTCTGCCTTTATATTCGGGATGATATACCACACTATCTTTATTTGGAAGCCTATATCCAGCATGATCTCTATCATCAGCAATTTGGTTGTAATATTCTGTTGACGATGGATTCATTTTAATAAGCCAATCCATGCCAAATTTAGCCTCGTCAATAACATCAGGAATACCATTAGCCCCTTCTAGTCCATTTGCTTGGTAAGCATCTCCAAAAGCTTCTGGGTTTTCTCTATAGGAATATAATAATTGGTAAATAGCATTAGCAGAGGTTGCCGTGTATTGAAGATAATCTGTAGCATCATGCCAGCCACCTGCTACATCAATATGAGTGCCATCTGGTTTTTCGGGGTGGTAAATAATAAAGCCATCATCTACATGACAGGAATCTTTAAGGTATGGGTTAAATTCACAACGTTGCTGCCTCATATATTTTAAAAGAAAATCGGCAGTGCCATCATACACATTATTATCAATTTTAAAAACGGGGGATTTTGTGTTTTTAGCCCTTATGTAATAGCTGCCTTCATCATTAAAATCTGAAAAATCTAAGCGAAATGATGTTTGAAACGGTCCGAATTCACCTTTAGATTCTACGGTGTCAAAAGACGCTACAATGGCATCGTTCTCTGAGTTGTGTAGGGTAAATTCCGTAACCGATATATTATCTTTTGAACCAATAACTGCTACTTTAATGGTATTGGGTTGATACCCCATTTGATTAATTCTAATCCAAGATTGATGTTGTTCTTCGGAACACCCAAAACTTAAAAGTATAATCCCAAATACAAGTGCTAAATTTTTCATGATACTACGTGCTTTTATTTATAGTTGTTTAAAACTGATTAAATTGATATTGTAATTTAAAAGTTGACTATTAATTTTTTCTATATGTTCTATATCTGTTTCCCTATCTTTATTTAAAGAAGAATAGCAGTGTTTATCGTAAATTCCCGGGTGAAAAACCAATTCATAGTTTTTATTTTCTGACAAGCTTTTAATCCAGTCTTCAATGTCTTTAAAGTTTGGGATTGATCCGTAGAAATACTTTGCATCTGTTGTTTTTGCTGCATTTTGTGTACCGTGATTTCTAAAAGGAATTCCTTTCTTATCACAGAATTCAGCAACAACGGGATGATATTTATGATGCAAATGTTCTTTGTGAATATCGATATGGCTGGGAGCTAAACCAAATATGTTTATAAATTTCTCATAT